>JAKEGR010000121.1 GCA_022615465.1 Planctomycetota bacterium
GCTCCACCATGGAGCCAGATCGGTGAAGTGCTCACATTCCATGCTCTCGATGTGCAGCTCGGATCGCTGGGCAACGTCTTCGGCCGTTTCCTTGCGCTCGTCGGACGGCCGCTCGTCGTGCGGCAGCGCGGCATCGGTCGCCTTCAACATCTCGAGCCAGATCAACCGGCCATCGATGGTGCTCAGCAGGTTCTTGCCGATCGTGGAAATGCTGTCAAATGTACCCATCAGCGTTGTCTGCTCGGAATTATATCCATTCGCCGTTTGCACCCAACTCTGTGCTTCAGAGATCGCTTGCCGCATCGCGGGATCATCTTTATTGGCACTCGACCATACGGAATAATGGCGGGCGTAATTGATGGTCATGCCGACAAGCAGCATGGCCACCGCGGCGACGACCCACGGTTTCTTCGCTCGCACCAATCGAGTCGTGACGATTTCTTCCGGCAGCAGGTTGGTCTTGAGTTGTGATTGGCCCAGTGCTTGCACGCACAACCCGTAGGCGACGCCAAACGTGAGTTGATTCTCTTTGAACTGCGGGCTGGCCGTAGCGCTGCCGCCGACAAGCCCGTTGAATTGATCGCCTGGCTTCACTTCCTGATCGAGATTCTGCGACAGGAAACGCTGCAGTCCGGGCAGCTTCATGGGGTTGCCCAGGGCGATCATTTCTCCGAGCCTGGCCGTGCGGTTATTACTCGAGAAGAAACCGAGCGATCGCTGTATTTCGGCTACTAAATCGCTGAAGACCGGCCGCATGGCCTGAAACACGGCTTTGGGGTTTTCGGCCTTCATGGCATTGCGCTTCAGATGTTCCGCCTTGGCAAACGTGAGCTTCAGTTCCTTGGTGAGCGACTTGGTGAAGTGGTTGCCGCCGATCGGAATACTGCGTTGCCACACGCGGTAGCCGTTCGTGATCACCAGGTCGGTCGTATCCGTGCCAAGCGAGATGATGACGGTCGATGGCGGCGGATTGGCCGGATCGTAAGGCCCGTCGATGTTCAGACGATCGAAGCACACGAAGTTGTAGATGGCTAACGGCGCAAGCTGGATGATATCGACTTCGACGCCTGCCTCCTCGAGCGGCCTGAGTGCCCGGGCCACCTGATCGCGCTTCATCGCGAACAAGCCGATCTCGGTTTCCAGCGAGTAGCCTTCCTCTTGTTGACCGACCAACGGCTGATAGTCCCACACGACGTCTTCGAGCGCAAACGGGATTTGTTGCCGCGCTTCGTACCTCACGATGTCGGGGATCTTTTTCGCCTCGACGGGCGGCAGCTTGATAAACCGCGCCAGACCGCTCTGCCCCGGCACGGAAATCGCCACCCGGTCGCCGGTAACATCGTTGCGCGAGATGAATTGACCTAGCGCCTCACGGATCAGTTCATCGCGATTCGCTTCCGGCTGGGTGAGGATTTTGGGGTATTCGATGTAGTCGAACGCTTCGACGACAATTCGCTTGTCGTCCTTTTCGTGCGGGCGGCAGCGCAGCGCCTTGAGCGCACACTGGCCAATATCGATGCCCCAAACGGCGTTACTCTTCGCCATTGCCAAGAACCTCTATTCCGTACGACCGGCGTGGTGATACAGACGACGCATCCCCGTGCGTTCTCCGCCGCGATCTCCCCGTGCCAAGCATCTCTTGATAAAACACGCCTGCCGGAGTTTAGTGCCTCTCACCATCAATTATATGCGCAATCGCCGACGCTTGCCAGCAATGCGGTCCCTCCGCCATCGACCAACGACCCCGGCCTAACCGCCTTGCCGGAAAGAACTTGCGATGCTCTCATTCCATCCGGCGAAGCGCAGCCTTATCATGTCACGTTTCTTCTAGTTTCTATTTTACTCGAGGTTTTTGCTTTGTGTAGCATCCACGAAGCGACCATCGTGCCGGGGGTGGTTCCTCGTCTTCCAGCGATTACAACATGCAGCCACTTCGTCCACCCATTCACCCCTAAACGGCTTCCTGGTAACATCTTACGTCTATGGCCATTTGCCGCGCCTCACTGATTCTTCCAGGTTGCCACTTGGAGGAGTTTCCCACGCACCTGCTGGGCGACCGGGCCGAGGAAATCCTCGCGGCCTGGACAGCCCTGTGGCACCCGGCCATTCTCAGCACGACCGGCGCGCTCCCCACTTGGCATCCGGCCGGTTCGCCACCGGAGCCTGACTCGCTCGAAGGCGAGCTTGTGATCGTTCCGGCCATAAGCGATGAGCGGCTGCCACGCGATTGGCGGGAGCAGTTCCAAGCTACGTATCCGCGGAATCCGCCCCTCGTTGAACCATTGGCGGAGCGGTGCCAAATGGTGGCCGCCGTGCTGGAAGCCGCTGCGCTCGATTTACGCCCGCCGGATGTCGACGTGGTCGGGGATTTCCTGGCGCTTGGTTACGCCTATTTGCAGATTGAGCTTCTGACGCGCGCGATGCGACACGCCAAATTGCTGGACACCGGCCAATTTGCGACCGTGGTCGTTGAAGCAGCCCGCGCAGCCATTGATGGCAATGAAGAAGGCGTTCACGACGGTCTGACCCGGGCGTTTGATCTGTTGGGCGACACCCGCAACCACTACTACCCTGTTGATTTCTTCCTTGTGGACGTCACCCTGTTATCTCCGGACACGCTGGGAGAGCCGTTGCGAGCGAATCTGGCCGGTGGAATGCCGACGAGCCTTCTGGCGCCGGCCGATCTTATTGAACAAATGGCCAGACACCACC
>JAKEGR010000122.1 GCA_022615465.1 Planctomycetota bacterium
GAACTGCCGTCGTTCCTCCGGCGTCACATTCGCCGCCACGGCAATCACATCGTTCCATAAAGAACCTCCCAACTTCGCTCAACGTTGGATGTCAATGGCTCCCACGATTCTCACCCTCGCGAGCCGTGGTTTCCATCGAGTTCCGTTTCATCGATCCCATTTGCCGTTTCGCCGACGCATCCTCATCCCGTCTATACCAAGAGCACCACTGGCGAGGGACCTATTCTGGGGCGGCTGCTAATGGTTCGAGCAGCCGTGATGTTTGCAGCCGGATGCGGTAACCGGTCTGGTCGCCGACCTTGATCCGTTGGCCGCCGTTGGCCAGGATGGTCCGCTCGCAAATGCGCATGAGCGTGTCGGCCTGCTCAGAGACCTTGCTCTCGGCCGGCAGCGACGGACGAGTCTTGTTGGCGTAACGGTCCGGCATCTGGAACTGCGGCAGTGCGGCGATGTGCCGGTAGCCAAGCCTGGCGCCCAGCACCGCGCCGGCGGTGGCGGCGTTGCAGTCGGCGTCGTAACCCAACGCCATCGCGAATTGCAGTGTCTTGTAGAAATCGTCTTCGCCGTAAAGCAACGCGAGCAGCACCAGCGCGCCATTGGCTGGCGTCGAGTTCATGTTCCATTTTCGCTGTTGCACCCATTTCTCGTGAATGGCCAGCCGCGCCGCTTTCCAATCGCGTGGATGTTCCCGGTGCAGGCGCCGGGTGTCCGCCACGACCTCGGCCATCGCGCTCGCCGGATCCACCGCCGCCAGTGTCGCGTCCAACGCCGCGTCCAACGGGCCTTCGTGGAAGGGCATAAAGCTGACGAGGCTGGTCCAGAACTGAGTCGCTTGCAGCGGTTCCCCCGACACGGCGATGTGCGCGTAGTGCAGGCCGATCTCCGCTGCGGTCTGCGGCATGCCGGGCGCGATCAGGCCGTAGGACTCGACGCAGAACTGGCCGGAAAGATTGTAGCCGGCGTGCTGGTTGAGAGCCGTGCTGCCAGTCGCCGGCGGCACCACGCCTTGATCCATCAGCTCGCGGGCCCGTTTGTTGGCGACCCAGATGCCTTGGTTCATATTCGCCTTCCAGATCTCCGCGAGGCGCGGATACGGGAGCTTCAGCACGCCCTCCTGGTCCATGAACCACAGGTGCGTCCATTCAAAGTCGTTGTCGTCATCCGAGCGCGCCCCGCTCGGCAGGAACGTGAATTCCGGCAACACGTCGCGCGGCCGCTCGTTGTACTTGAACTCGTGGGGCAGACCTTCGAGTCCGCCGATCAACATGCCGACCCAGCCACCATGAATCCGATCTACCAGGAACGCGCGCGTAACTTCCGGGCGCCTCGCGGCTTCAGCCCCGTGCACAGTGGCCAGCGGAACTAACAGCAGCGTGGCCAAACAAGGCAACCGACGAGCATCGATCTTGATCAAGGGCTTTCTCCTCTAACCAGCGATAGATCGCGTAGGCATGCTCCGGCGAGAGCACTTCAACCAGCAACAACATGAATCGAATTCGCAAGCCTCTTTCAACGAAACGAGTGACAGCTCGAACGCGTCCCTGGGTGGGCGTCAATGGCTCCCATGTGTTTCAAGCTCGGCGGCCTCGACGACACGCTCCGCGCCCGGCAACGGCTAAGAAAGTGTCCTTGCCGGTCGCCCGCTTGTGAGCTATCGCCGCCTGAAGCAGGTGACCCATGTTGTAGTCCGCGCAGGAAAACGGGGCCCACTTCTCCACCGCCCCGAGCGATTCGCGTGAGCCGACGTAGCCGTCGGCCTGCTGAACCTTGGCGACGATGCCGATCCAATAGTCGAGCTTCTCATCCAGCGCGGGATCCTTGGTCACGGCGTACGCGCGGCTGATCGCCTCCAGAATGTAATAGCAGTCGCCATCGCTCCAGCAAACGACCTTCTTGGCCGGCGTTTTGTCCGCGCCGGCGGCGCGGAGGAAGTTCCGGAAATTGGCGCCGTTGTCGTCCTGGAGGCAAACGTCATCAATCGTCCCGGGGATCAGTTTGTCGCGAAGATGGTCGCAACGCTCCTTCCAGAGGCCGCCGGTCCAGCGAACAGCACCCAGCTCCACGCCCTGCAATCGAACGGGGGATCGCGTGCGGCTGGCAGCAGGCGTTTTGCCATCCGTTGCGGCACGCGCCAGTTTCGCCTTAAGGAACGTCACGGCGTTCGGGTAGCTCACCTCGGCTCCGGGATACTGCAGGTGGCACTCGACCCCGAGCCTGTCGCACAGCTTCTTCAACGCGACCCCGTGCGCGACGTGGTGGGTGATCCAGTTGTTCGCCGCGGTCGCGTCGGCCGGGCTCGCGCTCTCGGGGGCCATTCCATAACTCATAAAGACCGGCGGGTCGTCCTTGCTGATCAGCGAAATGGCCGAGATGTCGGCGATCGCTTTCCTCGCGGTCGCTTCGTCATCGGTTCCGTACCACTTGGCATTCCACTGGGCGACTGTTTTCAGCCGGTTTGTTGATCTGCTCACGAAGTCGGGGACGTTCTTGTCCCACCAGGCCATGTCCATGCTGACCTGACCGGCACCCGGCGCGACACACGCCAGCCGGGTGGATTCGCGGACGACCGGATCGTCGCTCTTGGGGTCGCACAAGTCGTCGTGAAAGGCCAGGTACATGACCAACTGCGCCCCGGCCGAACCGCCGAAGCCCCCGAATCTGGTCTTGTCGAGGTTCCACTCCTCGGCCTTGCTGCGCAGGAACTGTACGGCGCGAGCGCAATCCTCATGGGCGGCGGGCAGCTTGGCTTGCTGGACGTAGCGGTAGTTCAGCGCGGCCACCGAGATGCCAGCGTCGAGCAGTTCCTTCAGATCGCGAACGGTGAGATTCTCCTTGCTACCGCCGGCGAATCCGCCGCCGTGAATGAACACCGCCAGTGGAGTCGGCTCGCCCGACTTTGCCTGCCAGAAGTCCAGCACGTTGCGTTCGTGTTTGCCGTAGGCGACGTTCGCGTGGGTCGGATCAGGTTTCTCCGGAACTCTGCCCTTGTCTTGTCCGGAGGCCATCCCCGCAAGCGTCGCCCACACGGCAAGCGTCATCGTAATTGTCTTCGAGACCACAGTTGGCTCCTCCACTTGTCGATCCTAAGGGTAAGTTCCCGGTTCGTGGAATTGCAGACTCAGCAGGTTCACGACGCCGGCGCTGGGGGTTTCAGGACGCCGACCCCCAGACGAACCGGGTACCGCTGACGCGGGCTTCGGCGTGCCAACGATGCCGACCAGCCTGCCCGACACCGTAACGGGTCGATCATCCGACACAAGGGCGAACCAATGCGCGCCGCCCGCGGCTTCGGGCGGGAGCTGGGCTTCATAGGTCTCGTCGTCGGCTTTCGTGGCGGGGAGCGCCACCCACTTGCGCTTCTCCCAGTCGGGGGCGTCGGCGCTCCAATAGAC
>JAKEGR010000123.1 GCA_022615465.1 Planctomycetota bacterium
AGTGCAACCCGTCGTTGTTCTCGGCCAGAACGCCGTCCGTGTCCGCATCATACATAATACCGCACGGCGAGGGCGTCCACATAGTGCGGATGCCAGACGAATTGCTGCACGGGGTTTGGGCCGGCGTCCTTGCGTTCCTCCAAAAGCTGCCACTGGTCGTTGTAGTAGCAGTCGTAGGTTGTAGGGCCGTCGAAGCCGTTCACGGTGCGGACGATCCGCCGGCCCAGGCCGTCGTAGGTGTAGAACTCGTCCTGATATTTGGGTGTGCTTTGTGCCTTGGCCACGGTATCCTCCCGCCAGGTGCGGTTGCCCGCGTGGTCGTAACCGTACTTGATGCGATCGACGGCGACGGGGCTGCCCGTGTTGTTGTACCAGGATTGGTCGACCGTCCGGCCGAACCGGTCCAGCCCGGCATACGTGCCGGCCGTGCTCCCGTACAAATCGAGCTTCACGTCCGGGTTGAAACCACGGGGGCGGCCCAAGGCTGGCTGATTCACCAACTTGTAGAGCAACTTGTAGAGCGGCGCGAGCAAGCTGAAGTCTGACCGCAAAGCCTGCCCGATCGTTATTTTCCACTCAAGTTATCACGTCCCTGCAGCCGATCTGGTGAGCGGAAGGATTGTGCGTCCGAAGGCTGATTGTCGGGGGCGCCCTCCGAGCTGGCGCCTGCCAGTCCCGAAGTCTCGTCGCAGACCGTTGAGTGCCCTGTTACGATGCCTGACATTCACCACGCGGCCGTCCTGCTGATGACCCTTCCCGAGGAGGAAGCGAGCAGCCTCCTTGGCAAGCTCGATCCCAAGCAGGTTGAGCAGGTTTCGATCGAAATCGCCCGCACCAAGGCCATTACAGGCGAGCAACAAGAGCGGGCAATTCAGGCGTTTGCCGATAGCAATCCGTCAGCCGGGCGGAGCGGCGGTATCGAGGTGGCGAAGTCGCTCATCCAAAAAGCGCTTGGTAGCAACGCCAGCACCGCGCTCAATAATGTCCGACAATCGATCGAGGCCATGCCGTTCAGCTTCCTCCGGCAAATTGACAGCCAGAACATTCTGACCTTCATCATCGACGAGCATCCCCAGACGATCGCGCTGATCATTTCGCATTTGCCGCCAGGCAGCGGCGCCGAGATCTTGGCCGGCCTGCCCGAATTGCAGCGGATGGCCGTTGTCCGCCGCGTGGCAACGATGGGGCAGACCAATCCGGAAGTCATTCGCGAAGTCGAGCAAGGTCTTGAACGGCGGTTGTCGAGCGTGATGCGGCAAAGCTACGAACACGCCGGCGGTGTCGATGCGATTGCCGAAATGCTTAATGTCTCCGATCGTGCGACCGAGCGGGCGATCCTGGACAGCCTCGGCCAGGAGGATCCGGAACTCGTCGAGGAAATCCGTCGCCTGATGTTTGTTTTCGAAGACATCGCGCGCTTCAGCGACAAGAGTATTCAAACCGTCCTCAAAAACGTCGAAACCAGCCAGTGGGCATTGGCCCTCAAAGGGGCGAGCGATTCGCTCAAGACGAAGATACTCAAGAACATGTCCGAGCGGGCGTCGGAGATGCTGCGCGAGGAAATGGAGTATCTGGGCGCGGTCAAACGGTCGGCCGTCGAGGCCAAACAGCAGGAAATCGTCGATGTCATTCGCCGCCTCGAAACGGACGGCGAGATTGAGGCAACGAACGTGAACGAACAAGAAGAGCTGGTGCAGTAAATAAAACCGGAAAAACCCCCGGCGTCGACCGCCAATTCGAATCCATTGCTGTTTGGCATAAACCTTCTATCCACAACCTCTGTTCGTTGGCACTGCCTCCGTTTTCCTCTCGGCTCTCGACGCTCGACCCTCGCCTCTGCTAGCATACATCGCGACCACGATGGAGACGTGCCGCGATGCCACCGACGCCCATGATGCAGCAGTACCAGGAGGCCCGCGCGGCTGCCGGCGAGGCGCTGCTCCTGTTTCGGATGGGCGACTTCTACGAGCTTTTCCACGACGACGCCAAGACGGCGGCGCGCATCCTGGGACTGGCGCTGACAAGCCGCGACAAGGGGGAAAATCCCGTGCCGATGGCCGGGTTTCCTTATCATCAACTGGACGCATACCTCGCCAAGATCATTGCCGCCGGCCACCGGGCGGCCATCTGCGAACAAGTTGAGGATCCAAAGCTTGCCAAGGGACTGGTAAAACGAGAAATCACGCGGATCGTCACACCCGGCACGCTCACGGATGAGGCCCTGCTCGACCCGCAGGCCAGCAACTTTCTCGCGGCAATCGCGCACTGTGCCACCCATGCCAAGGCTTTGCCCACACCCGTCGGGATCGCCTGGATTGACATTTCCACCGGCCGTTTTTTCGCCGCATCATCTCCGATCGAACAACTAGGCGATCACCTCGCCCGCATCCAACCAGCCGAACTGCTGGTGAGTGACGACGCCGCGGATCGACTCGGCCCATGGCGCGATCGATGGACCATCACGCGGCGTCCCGCGTGGGCGTTCGGCCATACCGCGGCGATTGATGCACTCAGCAAGCATTTCGGCACGCGGTCGCTGGCCGGATTCGGCTTCGACGCGGACTCAGCCGAATCGGATGCAGCGGCACTTCGGGCCGCCGGCGCAATCCTTGATTATCTCGCCGAGACGCAAAAGGCGTCGCTCGCCCACGTCGATCGGCTATCGCCCTACTCGTGTGATGAACGTCTCGCGATCGATCCGGCTACCCGCCGCAGCCTGGAAGTTGTGGCCGCGATTCGCGACGGCCGCCGCGAAGGATCGCTGCTTGGTGTGATCGATCGTACGATTACCTCTCTCGGTGCTCGTCTTCTCGCCGACTGGCTGGCTTCGCCGCTCACTGCCGTTTCGGAGATTAGCGCGCGACTCGATGCGGTGGGCGAGTTCGTAACCGACTCGCAACTGACCGCCAACCTGCGGGAGTCGCTCAAACAGATCTACGACATCCAGCGGCTGCTGGCCCGCGTGACGACCGGCCGCGCCAGTCCGCGTGATCTCAGCTTTCTAGGCCGGACGCTGGCCTGCCTGCCTAAGATCAAGGCCAAACTCACAGGACGCGCGAGCGTTCTCTTGCATCAACTCGAAGAGCGGCTTGATCTATGTGCCGATATCCGCTCTCCGCTCGAACAAGCTTTGGTGGACGATTGCCCCCTCACGGCCCGCGATGGTGGTTTTGTCCGCCAGGGCTACCGAGCGGATCTGGACGAGCTGCGCGAACTGTCGGCCGGCGGAAAACAATGGATGGCCGCGTATCAAGCAACCGAGGCTAAGCGAACCGGCATTCCAAGCATCAAGGTCGGTTTTAACCAGGTTTTCGGCTACTACCTGGAAGTCACGCATGCGCATCGCGAGAAAATCCCAGCCGACTACATCCGCAAGCAAACGCTCAAGAACGCCGAACGTTACATCACGCCGGAACTGAAAGAGTACGAGGAAAAGGTTCTCTTGGCCGAGGATCGCTCGAAAGAGGTTGAGTTGGATGTGTTCGCGCAATTGCGCGAGTTGGTTGCCGCTGCCGCGTCGCGGCTTCAAACCACGGCCGACGTCCTGGCGGAGGTCGATGTTCTGGCAAGCCTGGCCGAACTGGCCCGTTCCCGCGGTTACGTGCGACCGACGGTTGTCGCCGAACCAATGCTCGATATCGAAGCCGGCCGCCATCCCGTACTCGACATCACCGAGCCGGAAGGAACCTTTGTACCAAACGACATCCGTTGCGAGGGAAGTAGTGGAAATGACAAAACACGAATGACGAATGATGAGGAGTCGGATGCGCCGTTCGACATTTGTCATTCGTCCTTCCCCACGGTTCTTCTCATCACCGGCCCCAACATGTCTGGCAAGAGCACTTACATTCGCCAGGCAGCGCTATTGACGTTACTAGCCCAGATCGGCAGTTTTGTTCCTGCCAGGAGTGCCACGATCGGCGTCGCCGACCGCATCTTTGCCCGCGTCGGCGCCAGCGACGAACTATCACGCGGCCAGAGCACATTCATGGTCGAAATGACCGAGACCGCCCGGATCCTCAACACGGCGACTCGCCGGAGCCTCGTGATCCTCGACGAAATCGGACGCGGCACCAGCACCTATGACGGCCTGTCCATCGCATGGAGCATCGTGGAGCACATTCACGAACAGATCGGCTGCCGTACCCTGTTCGCCACGCATTATCATGAACTCACCGATTTGGAGGAGCGGCTCCCCGGCGTGCGGAACTACAACGTGGCCGTCAAGGAATGGGAAGACCAGGTCGCGTTTCTCCACCAAATCGTGCCCGGCGCGGCCGACAAAAGCTACGGCATCCACGTCGCCCAACTGGCCGGAGTGCCGCGCAGTGTGAACCAGCGCGCCCGAGAGATCATGGCTTGGCTCGAGTCGCAACATCAGGCGGCCAGCGGCGGCGTTCGCGGCTTGGCTGCTGTCTCGATGTCCTCGGCCAATGGCCAGGGCGACCGTCCCGCCGGACCCTGGCAATTGACTCTGTTCGGTTCGGAAGAGCATCCGCTCCTCGACGAGATCCGCAAGGCCGATCTCGACGCATTGACCCCTCTTCAAGCATTGCAATTGCTGCATTCGTGGCAAGCACGCCTGGCCGAGGAACTATCGGCCGCGAACGAACCGCGACGTTGAACCCCCGGCGCCCTGTCGGCTGGTCCACGTTGGCGAACTCGATTCCAGCCGGTAGAATCGTGGGGCTTGTAAACAGTTGTCGCCCCGATGCATTCTACGCTCGCAAGCGTACTTCGATACCACCCCGCTCTCAACCTCCCTGCCCACTGTCCTCCATGCCCCGTTACAATCCCGCCACGATCGAGCCGAAATGGCAAGCATACTGGGAGAAACACCAGACATTTGTTGCTCCACGCATGCCAAGCCCTGGCACCGAAAAACTCTATGCGCTCGACATGTTTCCCTACCCCAGCGGCGATGGCCTGCATGTCGGTCATCCCGAGGGTTACACGGCCACCGACATCGTCTGCCGCGCCGCCCGCATGCAAGGCAAGAGCGTCGTCCATCCGATGGGCTTCGACTCGTTCGGCCTGCCGGCCGAGGAACACGCCATCAAGACGGGTCAACATCCACGGATTCAAACCGAGGCCAACATCGCCAACTTTCGCCGGCAGCTCAAAATGCTTGGCTTCTCCTACGACTGGAGCCGCGAACTGGCAACGACCGACGTCGGGTATTTCCGCTGGACGCAATGGATCTTCCTGCAAATCTACGACACATGGTTCGATGCCGAGCAACAGCGCGGCCGGCCGATAGCCGAGCTGCCGATTCCCGACGACGTGCGCGCCGCGGGCGAAGACGCAATCCTCGCGTTTCAGGATGAACATCGCCTGGCGCATCAGACCGAGGCCCCCGTGAATTGGTGCCCCGCGCTCGGCACGGTGTTGGCCAATGAGGAGGTAGTCGGCGGCATCAGCGAACGCGGCGGGCATCCGGTGGTGCGGATGCCGCTGCGGCAATGGATGCTCCGGATCACCGCCTATGCCGATCGCTTGGAGGAGGATCTCTCCGGTGTCGACTGGCCCGAGGGAATCAAGCTGCTCCAGCGCAACTGGATCGGCCGCAGCACGGGAGCGGAGGTCGATTTCTACATTGGAGCGGAAACCTCGGGTGCCACTGGCTCCGCCAGTGCCGGCTTCGAGAAATGGAAATCCGCGCGCGCCAAGTCAGGCTTTTTACGAAAGACTGCCGACGATGTGTTACGCATATACACGACGCGGCCGGACACGCTCTTTGGCGCGACCTACATGGTGATCGCGCCAGAGCACCCGTTCGTCAACCGGCTGACCACGCGCGACAACGCGAACGCCATGAAAGCGTATCGTGACCAGGCTGCCGCGAAAAGCGATTTGGATCGCACAGAACTTGCCAAGGAAAAAACCGGCGTCTTTACCGGCAGCTACGCGATCAACCCCGTGAACGGCAGTCCCGTGCCGATCTGGGTCGCCGATTATGTCTTGATCAGTTACGGCACGGGCGCAATCATGGCCGTGCCGGCGCACGACGAACGCGACTTCGAGTTCGCCCAGCAGTTTTTCCTGCCGATCACGGCAGTCGTCGATCCGGGTGACGCAGTATCGCCGCTGGAGCGAGGCGAAGTGCTGGCCGGCGAGCGGTGCTTCGTCGGCGATGGCACGGCGGCCAACTCCGGCAAATACGATGGCTTATGCACTGCCGAGTTCAAAGAAACAATCACATCCGACTTGGCCTCGCAAGGATTCGGTCGCCATGCCGTGAACTACAAGCTGCGAGATTGGCTCTTCTCACGGCAGCGTTTTTGGGGCGAGCCATTTCCCATCCTGCACGAACTGGACGCAAACGGCCAACCCACCGGGCGCGTCCGCGCCGTCCCTGAAGAAGACCTTCCGGTCGACTTGCCGCATCTCGACGATTTCAAGCCGCACGGTCGGCCCGAACCGCCGCTCGATAAAGCGCCTGACGACTGGCTCTACCCCGTCATCGACGGCAAACGCTACAAGCGCGAAACGAACACGATGCCACAGTGGGCCGGCTCGTGCTGGTACTATCTGCGATTCCTTGATCCCCGTAACGACCAGGTTGCGGTGGATCCGGTAATTGAGAAAGCCTGGATGCCGGTCGATCTGTACGTCGGCGGCGCGGAGCACGCCGTGCTGCACCTGCTCTATGCCCGCTTCTGGCACAAGGTGCTCTACGACCGCGGCGTCGTCAGCACACCAGAGCCATTTCACAAGCTCGTGAACCAGGGCATGATCTTGGGCGAGAATAACGAGAAAATGTCCAAGAGCCGCGGCAATGTGATCAATCCCGATGCCATCGTTGCCGAATATGGGGCCGATTCCCTGCGGCTGTATGAGATGTTCATGGGCCCGCTTGAGGCGGCAAAGCCTTGGAGCATGCAAGGCGTCAATGGCGTGCATGGGTTTCTCAACCGCGCGTGGCGGCTCATCATCGATGAGCACGCTGAAACGATGCAGACCAACGCTGCGATTGTCGATCGCCAGCCGACGGTCGACGAAAACCGTGTGCTCCACAAGACGATTCAGTTCGTCACGGAGGACATTCGCACTCTGTCGTTCAATACGGCAATCTCGCGGATGATGGAATTTACCAATTTCTTCACCGCACAGACCGAGCGGCCGCGCGCGGCGATGGAATCCTTTCTGCTGCTGCTCTCACCCTTCGCCCCCCACGTCGCCGAAGAGTTGTGGCAGGCATTGGGGCATGATTGTTCCCTCGCCCGGGAACCGTGGCCGGAATCCGACCCTGCGCTTACCAAGGAACAATCCATCGAAATCGCGGTGCAGATCAATGGCAAGGTACGATCAAAAATTATTGTACACGCCGATTGCGATGCCAAAATGCTTGAGGCAGCCGCGCGGACTGACGAGCGGATGACTGAGTTGCTACTGGGAAAGACCATCGTCAAGGCAATCGCCGTTCCCGGCCGACTGGTCAATTTCGTGGTCAAGGGGTAATACGATGTTTTCTCCGCATACCAGGGGGGTTACAATCACTGCGTCGGTTGTTCGATGTGGTGTTTGCCTTGGGTAGGTGTCGCGTGATGGAGGGTTGTCCTGGCCGGGCAGACGCGAGAGTGATGCGTTTCCTCCCGTGAATACCACGGCGAACTGGCGTGCATCAAGGAACGGTTTCCAAAACAACGTGTCAGGGAACGAATGATGAATAACGTCGTGGCGGTGGTGCTGGGGGGCGGGCGTGGAACGCGGCTATTGCCGCTAACAGCGTGCCGCGCCAAGCCAGCGGTGCCGCTTGCCGCGAAATACCGGCTGATTGATATCCCGCTCTCGAATTGCTTGAATAGTCAGATCAACCAGATCTACGTGCTCACGCAGTTCGAGTCGGTGAGCCTCCATCGGCACATCCGCGGCACCTATCGCTTCGACATTTTCAGTGGCGGGTTTGTGGAAATCCTGGCTGCCCAGCAAACCATGGCCCAGCAAGCCATGCCACAGCCGAACGATCAGCTCGATTGGTATCAGGGCACGGCCGATGCGGTTCGGAAAAACCTCCGCCATTTGACGCAGCCAGGGATCGATTACGTGCTCATCCTCTCGGGCGATCAGCTCTATCGGATGGATTTTCAGGAAATGCTCGCCACGCATCGAAAATCGAAGGCCGATGTGACGATTGCAGGCAAACCGGTGGATCGCTCGGCCGCCTCGGGGCTAGGCATCATGCGGGTTGATGACTCAGGGCGGGTCGACGGCTTTCGCGAAAAGCCCAAGGACGACAGCGAGTTGAGCGACATGACCATGCCACCCGACTGGTTTAAGAAACACGGAATCGAAAGCCG
>JAKEGR010000124.1 GCA_022615465.1 Planctomycetota bacterium
AATCATCAGGGTGTAAACGGCTGCCAGACCATGGTTGGCATTCATCAGAAGCCGCGGGCCGCGCGGATATCGTCGAAGTCTCGGAGATGATAACCGATCTCGACGAAATCGAGCACTCGGCAAAGTCCGCGGAGGGCGACGCCCATGCCGTCCGGGCCGCTAAAGCCGCCGAATTGCCCGCCTCCCTTGAGATGCGGTTCGAGGTCGAGCACGACGCCTGGGATGCCGCGTTTTGTGAGCTTCTCATCGAGTTGCGGGATCAGTTCGGCGAAATCGCACAAAATGCGTTCGTGTCCACTGGTGCCACAATGCGCCGGGACGAAGTTCTTGAGCTTCTCCTCATCAATGTGCTCAGCACGTCCCAAGTGAGGATCACGATAGTCCTTGATGTGGAACCAGCCGATGCTGGGTTTCATCGCGAGATACTGCCGAAACGTTTCCTCGGTCGAATAGCCCTGACTAATGATGTTGCCGCCGTCGAACACGGTTACCAGCGCCGGATGATTCACGCGGCGGAATAGTTCAGCCATCAGTTCGCCCGACTGGCCAACCAGGTTCGCCTCGATCTCCAGGCCGAAGGTGAGATCGCTGCGGTGGCAGGCCTCGGCGATATGAGCCAACTGATCGGCCGCTTGCGATAAGTGCTCGCGTGGATCGGCCCCCTTCGGATGATAAAACGAGAAGCCGCGGATCAATTTCGTTTCAAACGCGTGGGCGAGTTCACAAGCGCGGGCCACGTCGCTGGCCAGGTATTTGTCGAACGGGACGTACGGGTTGCTGGTGCCGTCGTCGATGTCGCGAAGTTTCACTTTGCCGATGGGCGAGCCGATCGAAGCCACGTTCATGCCATATTCGTCTTCGAGATGACGGAGCTTGGTGATCTCGCTCTTGGTGAGCTTCATGACGTTCTTAATGCCGCCGCCGACATCGATGAACCGCAGGCTGTAATACTGGAGTCCAAGAGCCGCAAACGCGGCAAACTGCTCGACGGCTGTCTTGTGATTGGCCGCTTCGTCGGCGAAACCAGAGAGGACCACTTGAGGGCGTTTCGACATGGCATATTCCCCTTTGGCACGGATGCAGTGCCTTGTTTACTGGCGACATGATTGCAGGAGCACCGGGGCGCGGCGGACGCAGATCCGGCTCAAAATGCCGCGGTGTACTTCGCCGTGACTGTTTCCGCCATGCCGCCTCGGGCGTGGAACGCAGCCTCGATTTTCATCCACCGCGGTTCGACCACCGCCGCCAGATCATCGAGGATCGTATTGGTGACGTGTTCGTAAAAAATCCCCTGATTGCGAAAACTTTGCAGGTAGAATTTCAGGCTTTTCAGCTCAACACACTTGCGATCGGGAGTATAGCTGATCGTGAGCGTGCCGAAATCAGGTTGGCCAGTCCGCGGACAGACGGAGGTAAACTCCGGCGAAACGATCTGTATCTGGTAATCGCGATCGGGGAACTGATTCTCGAACGTTTCCAGCAAGCCGCGGAATTCCAACATACACGACTCTCCTTTCGACTCGGCATGCATTGTGGCATGATAAGGAGACAGGCGAAAGGGGCCGGCACACCGTTGCCGACGAACCATTGATGAAAAAACACGGATCAACTACGGATCGCCTCGCAGCCGTGCTGCTCTCCGGCGGGCTTGACTCGGCAACCACTGCCGCCATCGCACGGGCGGAGGGGTACCGCCTGTTCGCGCTGAGTATCGACTATGGTCAGCGCCATCGATTTGAGCTTGCGGCCGCGCGCCGGGTTGCCAAGTCGCTGGACGTTGAGCGGCACGTTGTGGCCGCGGTCGATTTACGCCAGTTCGGCGGCAGCGCACTGACCGACGCAATCGAAGTGCCGCAAGATCGGAGCGATGAGGCAATCTCATGCGGTATTCCGATCACGTATGTTCCGGCCCGCAATACGGTTTTCCTGGCACTGGCATTAGGTTACGCTGAGGTGGTGGGAGCGGCCGACCTGTTTATCGGCGTCAATGCGGTTGACTATTCGGGTTACCCTGACTGCCGGCCTGAATTCATCACGGCTTTTGAAAAACTGGCCAACCTGGCCACGAAAGCAGGCGTCGAGCGAACGATCGAATTCCGAATCCACACGCCACTGATTCACCTTTCCAAGGCCGACATCATTCGCCGCGGCACGGAGTTGGGCGTCGATTACAGTTTGACCCATACGTGCTACTCGCCGAACGAAACGGGGGCGGCCTGCGGCCGTTGCGATGCCTGCCACTTGCGGCTGAGAGGTTTCGCCGAAGCAGGCATGAAAGATCCAATCGCCTACCAGGCACCGATCTATCGGCTTTGACCAATGCGAATTGCTGAGATTTACCGTTCGATTCAGGGCGAAGGCTTGCTCACCGGCGTTCCGAGTGTGTTCGTGCGTGTAAGCGGATGCAACCTGCGATGCTGGTATTGCGATACACCGTACGCCTCGTGGCAGCCGCGGGGACGCGACATATCGATCGACGAGATTGTTGCGCATATCGAGGAATGGGAGTGCGGACACGTCGTTGTCACGGGCGGCGAGCCGATGCTGTTCGCCGAGTTGATGCCTCTTTGCGAACGGCTGCGTGCAGCGCATCGCCACGTCACGATCGAGACGGCCGGCACGCTTTACTTGCCGGTCGCCTGTGACCTGATGTCGATCAGCCCCAAACTTTCCAACTCGGCGCCGTCGGCCGATTCGCATCCGCGCTGGCGCCGGCGGCACGAACGCGAGCGGCATCGGCCCGAGGTGATTCGGCGATTCGTGGCGGAGCACGCCTATCAATTCAAGTTTGTGGTTGACTCGCCTGCCGATCTGGCGGCGGTGAACAATTATCTCTGCGAGTTTCCGGAAATTGCGCGCGGCCGCGTGCTGCTGATGCCCCAAGGCACGGATGCCGAGCAGCTTGCCTCGCGGACTGCCTGGTTACGCCCCTATTGCCAGGCAAACCACCTGATTTTTTGTCCGCGCAAGCAAATTGAATGGTTTGGTCCCGTGCGGGGCACCTAGTGCTGCGTCAACGCTTAGATTTCGGGTTACGATCGGCGCAAGTTCAAAGCACTGCTGGACAAGCCAGCAGTGGCACCCCAACTTTTTGCTGTGACAGAGCACTAGCGAAGCAGGGAGGAGATTTTCCTGCTCACTGGTACAAGAGTGCCTTGTCAGAAATATCCTTGCGGCACCAGGCGCCGCTGAAGCGGATCGCCTTCACACCGGTGTAGGCCTGCAATTTGGCCGCGGAAATACTGCTGCCGAGCGCTGTCACGCCAAGCACCCGGCCGCCGTCGGTCACCACTTGACTGTCACGCGTTGACGTCCCGGCATGAAACACTTTCACGTCGGGCAGTTTCGCCGCTTCGTCAAGCCCGCGAATCGGCTGGCCGCGTTCGTAGCTGCCAGGGTATCCCTCGCTGGCCATGACGACACACACTGCCGGCCGCGGATCCCACTCGGGAAGTGTAATTTCATCCAACCGGCCGTCGGCGGTTGCTTCGAGAAGAGCGAGCAAGTCGCTCTTGAGTCGCATCAATAACGGCTGACATTCCGGATCGCCGAAACGGACGTTGTACTCAAGCACTTTCATCCCCTGGTTCTGGACCATCAGGCCGGCATACAGCACTCCGCGAAACGGCCGCCGGGAACGCTTCATCTGATGCACGGTAGGCACCAGAATCCGTTCTTCGATCATGTGCAGCATCGCATCGCTGAGAAGCGGCGTGGGACAATAGGCCCCCATGCCGCCGGTGTTCGGACCCGTGTCGCCGTCGAAAGCCGGCTTGTGATCCTGGCAAGGCGGCAAAGTGATGAGAGTGTTCCCATCAGTGATCGCAAGCACGCTGGCTTCCTGTCCCTGCAATCGCTCCTCAATCACTAGCTGGTCGCCGGCCGGGCCAAACTCTTTCTGCTCGGCAATGCGATTGACCGCTTCGAGCGCCTGCTCGCGATTGCCGCAAACGATCACCCCCTTGCCGGCAGCAAGCCCGTCGGCCTTGACGACAACTGGCACATCATCGCGGTCCTTGAGAAAAGCAATCGCCTCCTTGGCGCTGTGAAATACGTGGTAATCGGCCGTGGGCACATCGGCTTGTCGCAGCAGATTCTTGCAAAAAACCTTGCTGCTCTCCAAATCAGCGGCGGCTTTGCTCGGACCGAACGCACGCAATCCGGCCTCTTGCAGCGCATCGACTATCCCAGCCGCGAGCGATGCCTCCGGACCAACAACTGTGAGGTCCACCTCATTCTGGCGGGCAAAAGCGACCAGACGAGGCACGTCGGTGGCTGGGATATCGACGTTCTCGGCTTCCAACGCCGTACCGGCATTGCCAGGCGCAACGAACACGCGATCGACTCGCGGGCTTTGCGCTAGCTTCCATGCCAAAGCATGTTCACGACCACCATTACCAACAACGAGTACTTTCATCGAAACTCACTTCGCAACGACAGCCGCTCCTGACCGCGGGCGCTCTAGAGCAGCTACCCAGTGGACGACGCAAAGCCCTATCAGGCTGTTGAAAAAGGGGACTGGCTCGCGGAACGCTTGAAGAATCGCCTCAGTTTGACGTGATCGCGAGCGTGCTTGTCCCCTTTTTCAACGGGCAGCTATACACTTGGAAGATTCTACGAGTGAACCCGGATGGGTGGAAGCCTTCGCTGGCTTTGCTGAACACACTGCCGATCCGTTGGGATTTCCCTGGCCCGAATTCAATTTGCTCTTTGCCCTCTCAAGGTGGGCGTCGCCGAATGCTCCGGTTTATTCGCATCGGCCTTGCTCTTCACTTCCAAGAAAAACACCCAAGAGATAAAGATGTGGTTAATGCGCAGAATTTCGCTGAATCGGTTGCGAACGGGCGGTTGACAAACCCAGGTAATTGACAATAAATGTAGTAGGAAAGTTTGTTGGAATCGTTACACCCTCTGACCGCAAGGTCGTTCATTAGATATAAGCTGTTGTAAGGCAAAGGATTGCAGGTTGCCGGGCGTGGCTTTTCGGTCGCAATAACAGACGATGGTCGACAAGAGCAAAATGTCGGTGGCTGAAATACTGGCTGCCGCTCGAAAGTCAGACGGGGCCGGAAAGGCTCCGACCGCGGAGGCTCCGGCGATGCCCGCTGCTGCGGATGCACCTTCTGTAAGTCCGTCGCCGACCAAGAAACCGGTTGCGGGAGGCAGTCGTCCGAGCGTCGCCGAGATGCTTGCCATGGCTCGTGGAGAGAAACAGGACGGCGCGACTGCGTCAGCACCTGTCGCGAAAGAGAAGCCAACTCGCAAAGCGGCTGACAAACCAGTCGCTCCAGCAGCGCAGCAGGAAATGGCCCCTGTTTCTACTGGTCCCATCGACACACAGAGCATTCTTGCTGCCGCACGGAAGGGAGCGAAGCCCGGGCCGATGACGAAGGCCGAAGCGGCAGCCAGAGGTGCGATTGCCGTTCCGGAGGCCAAGAAGGCGCGGGCGAAGGAGGCAATCGTTGTCCCGCCGATGCCGGTTCGACCGGAGTCCGCCAAGCCGCTGACGGGGCGTACAAAGGACCAACCTCAGGCGGAGCGGCGGGCATTCCTGTTCGGTTTCTCAGCGTTGACGGTCGGTTTTGCGGGGCTTGCCGCCACCTTCGGAGCATGGACCCTCGCTACGGTTCGGTTT
The DNA here is from genome assembly GCA_022615465.1 of Planctomycetota bacterium. Classification (GTDB taxonomy): domain Bacteria; phylum Planctomycetota; class Planctomycetia; order Pirellulales; family Lacipirellulaceae; genus JAKEGR01. Next base: position 5,636 of record JAKEGR010000124.1, read on the forward strand.
ATGTTTCCGAGCATTTTGAGAGAGCCACCGAGCCGATTCAAAGTCGGCTTTCCCGATCAATACCCGGCCGGGCAGGTCGAGGAGAAGTTCAAGGCCCAATTTGGCGTGTGGATTGTCAACACCGAATATCGCGGCGAGCAGCAGCTCGTGGCGCTCCGAACGGTTTGCACACACCTCGGCTGCACGCCAAACTGGCTTGAGACAGAACAGAAATTCAAGTGTCCCTGCCACGGCAGCGGGTTTTACAAGGACGGCATCAACTTTGAAGGTCCGGCTCCGCGGCCCCTGGAGCGATATGCAATCTCGGTCGCCAGCGATGGTCAGATCGAAGTCGATAAGAGCCGCATGTTCCAGGAGGAAATGGGCCAGTGGAATGACCCGGGGTGCTACATCCCGGTGTGAAGTGAGGAGATGGCGAAAGAAACTGGAGTTCTCCGTCGTCGGGGGCGTTCCACACTTCTCTTTTCTGCTGGTGATTAACACAGAGACACGGGTCTTGTTCCAGACGCTTTAACTACGAAATTGAATTGACGAAATCATGCCGGGTTTAGGCGATATCATTACTGAATCTCAGATTTGGAAGAGCATCTTTCGGCATCCAATGCCGGTTGATCGGCGAAACCGAATCGTCGTGGTGCTCACCAATTTCTTCCTGCACTTGCATCCTGTTTCGATCCAGAAGCAGGGCATCGCCCTGTCGTACACCTGGTGCATGGGTGGCGTGACCTTTTTCCTGTTCCTCGTGGAGACGGTCACCGGCGTGCTGTTGATGTTCTACTACCGCCCGACGCTCGA
>JAKEGR010000125.1 GCA_022615465.1 Planctomycetota bacterium
CGGCCTCGGGTCCGGACGACGGCAATCGCGCCGCCTGTAAATTCAATAGGGTGGCCAGTTTCTCAGTCAAGACCCTTTCTGCCGCCTCGCAATTGCATGCCTGCACCTGGATGTCGAATCGAACATCATGGTGCCATTGGTCAACACCCTCGACGGACAAGTTACTCGTCCATCGGCAGTCGGTTATGTGGTCCCACCTCAACAATCGCACACCGTGCAGCATGCCATGTTCGCGGAACTGAATAGTCCTATTCCACCAGAGGGTAGCCACTCCTTGCGCGATGAATGTTCCGCAGATCAAGACGCTGAGTAGAAAGCGGCCGCCCCAGACGCCGACATTATTCGGCGGATTCTCGATCGTTTGTGTGGCAGGAATCAGGTAGAGGATTCCAATAGCGATCGGCAGTCCGCCTGCCGGATACACCAGCCACGGCCGAGCGCGCTGCAAATACCTGCCGCCAGGTCGCAATTCGACGAGCTTGTTACCAGCCGCTTTCTCCAACAGATATCGCCTGCGGGCCAGGCGGCCGAGCTGTGTCGCGGCAAAGAGGAAGCAAACTCCCCATAGCGATGCAACTCGCACTTGTTTCGATGGATCAATGCCGCGGAAGTAGGGTCCAATCGCTGCCGACAACAGGGCTACCACGGACATCAAGATCAGCAGCGATCGCAGGCTGAACCGGACATCGGTCGGCTGAACGGTATCGACTGGCGTTGATTTGAATTCTTGCGACATGTGTTGTGGGCCTGCGCAAGCAGCATCAACTCGATGCCAGGGCAGGTTCCATTGGGGCCGGGGGCGATTGCGGGCCGAGGATCGCACGGATCGCTTCGACGAGCATCAGCGCCGCAAGGGCAATGAGTACCAGGCCGGCCCAAGGCACCGGGTCGGCCGGGGCGTCGAAGCGGCCGGCCCCATCGACAAACTCGGGCAGCGTAAGCTTCGCCAGCGCCCAGGTGCTCATCACGTACATGACCACCGTGGGAATGCCTGTTACCAGCCACACGAGCGGGTTGCGCCGCGTTCGCCACAGCCACACGGTGACGCCCAACAGCGTGATCGCCGCAAGCAGTTGATTACTGGCCCCGAAGAGAAACCAAAAGGTGCGCCACGTGGGGATCGGATTGCCGGCCGCGTCGACGCTTGTGCGCATCACCAGAAACAGCGGCACGCCAGCCGTGAGCGCGGTTCCGAGCCAGCGGCCGGCCCAGTTTTGCAGGCCGGTCAGTTCCTGAATGATGTACCGGCCGAGCCGCGTGCAAACGTCGAGCGTGTCGTAGACGAACGTCGTGAATGCCATCAAGCCAAAAGCAATGGCAAAGCCCTTGGCAACTCCCAGCACCCCCAGGTAGGCCGCCAGTCCGCTAGCGTAAATCTGGTTCGGTCCTTGCCCGAGGAGCGGATCCCCCGGCTTCAAGATCATCACGCAGGCCAGTGCAAACACGGCCACCATCGCCTCCAACAGCATGGCGCCGTAGCCGATCGGCTTCGCATCAGTCTCCGTGCGGAGTTGCTTCGAGGTGGTTCCGGAGGCAATCAGCGAGTGAAAGCCGGAGCAGGCGCCGCAGGCGATGGTGATGAACAGGAACGGGAAGAATGTCTCGCCCGTCTTGCCGACCGCATTCCAACCCTTAAACGCTTCATACTGCACGGGAAATCCGCCAAACAGCACGCCGATGGCGCCGACCGCCAATGCGATATACAGGAAGAAGCCGCCCAAATGGCCGCGCGGTTGCAGCAACAGCCACACCGGCACGACGCCGGCAATCAGGCAGTAGGCCAGCAAGGCTACGTCCCAAACCTTGTGGGCAAGAAAATCAGCCTGCAGGAGCGAGAGTTCCGGATTGAAATGCTGGACGATCAGCCCGACATCCAAGGGGATGTATTGACCGATCCAGATCACCACACCCACGAGCGGTACGAAGATCACCGTCGCCCAGCCCAGCGAGAGGCGCGTGTAACGGAGTAGCAGCCCCATCACGATGGGCAGCAGCAAATAGAGCATGGACGAGGTGGCAATCGCTCCGCCGGTCACGCCGCCCGTTTCGCCAACGGTTTCGGCGTTGACGGTCGCCGTGTCAACGGCCGGCTTTGTCCCGCGGCGCAGTTCCTCCGGTCCGCCCACGAATGCCGACGCTGTAATGTCGGTAAACGCGACAATGATATAGACCAGCGCGATCCAAATGAAAAAAAGAAACAGCACATAGGATCGCCGGCTCATGTGGTCGCGGACAACCTCGGCGATCGAGCGGGCCTTGTGGCGAATCGAGGCCACGAGCGCGCTCATGTCGTGGACGCCTCCGATGAAGATTGAGCCGATAAGAATCCACACCAGCGCGGGAAGCCAGCCGAACATCACGCCGGCCAGAATCGGCCCCGTAATCGGCCCGGCGGCGGCAATGGCCGAAAAATGCTGGCTCAGCAGGAACTTCGACTCGATCGGCACATAGTCGATGTCGTCGCGCAATTCGACGGCAGGCGTCGGCCGACGCGGATCGAGTGCGAAAAAACGAGCCAAAAACCTCCCATAAGTGACATAGGCGACGAGGAGGACTGCCGCCGCGATGGCCACCACCACCAGCAAGCTCATAGCCGTTACTCCCAAACCGTGGTGCAAACGTTTGAATTGGATGACATGAGGACGGCCGGGGCGCGCCCAACCAAATCCGATAGACAGCCACCGCCGAGCCTCTATAATTGCCGTTTGAATACATCTTAACAACTATCGGGAGGATGGTGCATGGCAGAGCAGGTGGTGATTATTGGAAGCGGGCCGGCCGGATGGTCGGCGGCAATCTACGCGGCCAGGGCGGAACTCAAGCCGCTTGTCTTTGAAGGGGCAATCACCGAAGAAAATCGGCTCGCCGGCACGCTGCCGCTGGGGCAACTTGCCCTCACGACTGAAGTGGAAAACTATGCCGGCTTCCCCGCAGGCGACCTCAAGGGGTTTCTGGAATCGGCAATCGACCCGGAACGCTTCCAATACATGTTCGTCCATGAAGGCAAGCACGCCGTGACTGGGCCGGAGTTGATGGAACTGATGCGGCAACAAGCCGTCAACTTTGGAACGCGAATCGTCACGGATGACATCGTCGGGGTTGAACTGCAACAGCGGCCGTTCCGGCTGCGGTTGCTGGGCGGCGAAACGATAGAAACCCACGCGTTGATCCTTGCCACGGGGGCACGGGCGAATTACTTGGGTCTGCCGTCGGAGGAAACCTACAAGAACCGCGGCGTGAGCGCGTGTGCCGTCTGCGACGGCGCGCTGCCGCGGTTCCGCAACAAGCCGCTCATCGTCGTCGGCGGCGGCGACTCGGCCGTGGAAGAAGCCACGTATCTCACCAAGTACGCCTCGAAGGTCCACCTGATCCACCGCCGCGACAAGCTCCGCGCCAGCAAGATCATGCAGGAACGGGCCACGAATGATCCTAAGATTCAGATCGAGTGGAACCATACGCTTGAGGAAGTGCTGGGCAACGACAAGGAGGGTGTCACGGGAGTGCGATTGCGGAGCACGGTCGAAGATGCCACGCGTGAACTACCCGCCAGCGGCGTGTTTCTCGCCATCGGACACACCCCGAATACGGCCTTTCTCAAAGGACAAATTGCCCTCACGGAAAAGGGCTATATCCAGTGGTCGCAGCCATTCCGCACCACGACAAGCGTCGAAGGGGTCTTTGCGGCCGGCGACGCGGCCGACGACCACTACCGCCAGGCGATCACCTCGGCCGGCACCGGCTGCATGGCGGCCCTGGATGCCGAAAGGTGGCTGGCCGCGCAAGGAATTCACTGAGAAACAAGGGGGGATGCCTTTCTTCTTGCTCACGACGCCCGAAGAATTGCATCACAAGCGGCAAGTTCGTCGTCGCTGAACGAGCGCGTCGCAAGTGCGCCGAGATTGTCCTCAAGTTGCTCGACCGAACTCGCGCCAATCAGCACCGAGGTGATCCGCCGGTCCTTGAGTATCCAAGCCAATGCCATCTGGGCGAGTGACTGCCCGCGGCGATGGGCGACTTCATTGAGCTTGCGCGCCTTGTCGATCCGGCCCTTGGAGACTTGCTCCCTCGTCAGAAAGCCGTGCGGCTTGGCGGCTCGCGAATCTTCGGGAATGCCGCGAAGGTAGCGATCCGTGAGCAACCCCTGCGCCAGCGGCGAGAACGGAATGCAGCCAACTCCTCGCTCTTCCAGCACGTCGAGCAACCCGTTCTCCACCCAGCGGTCGAACATCGAGTACCGTGGCTGGTGGATCAGGCAGGGCGTGCCCAGGCTGTCGAGAAGATCACATGCCGCGCGCGTTTGCTCGGCGGTGTAATTCGAGATGCCAACGTAGATCGCCTTGCCCTGTCGAACAACCGCGTCGAGCGCCGCCATCGTTTCCTCGAGCGGGGTCTCTGGATCCGGGCGGTGGGAGTAGAAGATATCGACGTACTCCAGCCCCATCCTCCGCAGGCTCTGATCAAGACTCGCGAGCAGATACTTGCGCGATCCCCACTCGCCATAAGGCCCGGGCCACATGAGGTAGCCCGCTTTGGTCGAGATCACCAATTCGTCGCGGTAGGCGGCAAAGTCGTCGCGAAGCAAGCGACCGAAGTTTTCTTCCGCCGAGCCGGGCGGCGGGCCGTAGTTGTTCGCCAGATCCAAATGCGTGACGCCCAAATCAAATGCTCGCCGCACAATCGCGCGACCGGTTTCGAAAGCGTCGACGCCGCCAAAGTTGTGCCACAGGCCCAGGGATACGGCTGGTAGTTTCAGTCCGCTCCGCCCACAGCGGTTGTAAGTCATCGTGGCATAACGGTCGGACGATGGTAGATGGGACATCTTCAAACTGAGAGAAGGGTGGTATGGTCC
>JAKEGR010000126.1 GCA_022615465.1 Planctomycetota bacterium
ACGCCCTGCCGCAAGCGTTTATTGGCTGGATCGTGGAAGGTCGCATGGGCGATTTGCTAGCTGGCCATCCGGCCCTCGACGAGCTAGTCCGCGTGCCGCGAGGCTGGCTTGCATCTCCGCGCAAGGTGTGGCGGCTGCGTCGGCGGCTCCTGGAACTGCGATTCGACACTACGATCGATCTGCAATGTCTCACCAAGAGCGCGATCGCCGCCTGGCTCAGCGGCGCGCCCCGACGCATTGGCAAGGCGGGTGAAGACGGGCGCGAGCTGAGCCGCTGGTTTCACAACGAACTGGTGGCGGCCGGCGGCGGGCACGTGATCGAACACTACCTCGACATGCTGCGGCCGCTAGGAATCGATTCGCCGGCAGTACGATTTAATCTTCCGGAACACGACATGGATGCTGATGCGATCGCCATTTTTTTGCGCGAACATAAACTGACTCGTGGCCGATTTGCGGTCTTGAATCCTGGTGCCGGCTGGCCGTCGAAGATATGGCCGGCCGGGCGATACGGCGAGTTGGCCCGATACCTGGGCAAAACACATGCCGTCCCAAGTGTGGCGGTATGGGGCACGCGTGATGAGCTGCCTCTGGCCGAGACGATTGTCGCGGCCAGCGGCGGACATGCCATGTTGGGGCCGCCAACCTCGATGACTGGGCTGGCCTCGCTGTGTCGCCAGGCCGCGCTGTTTGTCGGCTCCGACACAGGCCCTATGCATCTGGCGGTTGCCGTCGGGACGCCAACCATCAGCCTCCACGGCCCGAGCCGCGCCGATTGGTGTGGTGCGTATGGGCAAAAGAACATCCGGTTGCAGGTTCGTTACGAACAAGGTTCCGCGATGGAACGCCGGCAGGCCGACGATTCGGCAATGCGTGCCATCACGGTCGAGATGGTCGCTGCCGCCAGTGACCCGTTGCTGGCCCCGCCCGTTGCGCGTCAATGCGGCTGAACGACGCCTGGCTGTTGTTGATCGATCTTTCAAGTAGCCTCAGGAACGGACGAAACGTGAAACCGCAATGAACGGCCCCCTGTTTGCGATTTGTCTTATGGCGAAACTTTTTGTAAAGGAATGTCTACCATGATGACTCGTGCTGGAATTTTGCAATGGTCGGCGATGGTGCTGTGTTGCGGCGTGGCGAGCCAGGCCGCGGCCCAATCGCTCGATGGTGTCTGGGAAATCACGGCCGTGATTGACGACGGCCGAGTGATCAACCCAACCGATGTGCTGCTAAACTATGCCGCCGATGGGCGCGCGACCATCTCCGGACAAACGATGCAGCTTGTCGTGCCGGCGACCTATCAGCGCAAGAGCCTGCCCTTTGTCGTCGACACAACCAAAAGCCCGATGCATGCCGATATCGCGGGCACGGAGAAGACCGGCGGTCGTGGCATTTTCTTGGTCAACTCCGACACGATCGTGCTTTGTCTGGCAAGCCGCGACCGCGACCGACCGGCGACCTTTGCCTCGCTGCCCGGTTCGGGCAATCTGCTAGTGACGCTTCATCGGTTGCCCAACACTCCGGTCAGCTCCACTCCGAGCGCAACACCAGCGCCACCGGCCTCGTATCAGGACGAGGAGCTTCGCAAAATGTTGATCGGCACTTGGGGGCATCAGGATCCGGAGATGATCCAATACATCACGCTTAATCCCGACGGCACGATGAGCAGTACGACCGTCTGGAAGGACAACTTCAAGAAGATGTTCCACCAAGACGTGCGTTCCAGCGGCACGTGGAAGCTGCAAGACGGCGTTGCCATTCTCACCACAACCACCTCAACCGACAAAGAGCGCCGGGGCCAGATCGGTTCGTTCCGCATCCGATCAATTAACACGAAGGAAGTGTTGGCGGTCGATCACAATGGCCAGGTGCGCCAGGAATGGAAGATGCCGTAAGTGATTGGTGAAAGCGAGCGTTGTTAGGGAAGCCAATGGTCGGCAGCATACGCACGAAGCTCCGTTTTCTTTACCGCGCGTATCGTTATCGCTACCGGGTTGATCCGGCCGAACTGCGATTCCTCAATCGGCGGCTCCGATCCGGCCAGGTGGCCGTCGATGCCGGTTGCCACAAGGGCGCGTACACGTATTGGATGCGCCGGCAGGTCGGCCCGGCGGGAGCCGTTTTTGCCTTCGAGCCGCAACCACGACAGGTCGAGTATCTACAACGCGCGTTCATGGCCATGAAGTATCGCAATGTGACGCTGGTGCCAATGGCCCTATCGGACGCGACGGGACCACTTCCGTTGTTCATTCCGTCGGGCACCGGCCGGACGCACGCCGCCTCGCTTGTCGCTAATAAAGCAGAGGTCTTCACGGGCGAGACCATTCAGGTCGACGCGACCACGCTCGACGCCCTTTTTGCTGGCCAATCCCGTGGACCGGATTTTGTGAAGATCGACGTCGAAGGCCACGAACTGGCTGTACTGGAAGGCGCGCGGCGGACTCTCCAGCAATTCCGGCCCACGCTGCTGATTGAGTGCGAAGCCCGGCACCGCCCCGATGGCGACGTGCGGCCGGTATTTGCCGTGCTCGCGTCGCTGGGCTATCAGGGGAGTTTTTTCCACAACGGTCGCCTCAGACCCCTCTCGGAATTCAACCCGGCCATCCATCAACCGCAGCTTTTCGCTGGGCACAAACCGCCTCGCGGGTACGTCAATAACTTCGCATTTGAGAGGAGTCGAGAGTCCAGGGTCTTCTAGCAGCCCGTTGAAGAAGTCAGATCGGCTGCGCCGCGGTACCACTCACCACAGGTGCCAAGCGCCCTGCGTGACCACGTAGACGCCAAGCAGCAGATTGGTCGCGGCGTGGGCGGCCACGCAGTCCCAGATATTCCGGGTACGGGTCATCAGCCAGGTGACCAGGGTGAACCAGACGGCCGCAGCCAAGAGTTCGCCCGGGTGCATCGACATGGGTATCAGCGTCCCGACCGCCACGCTGAGCGGCGTCACGGTGCCGAACGGCAGTTTCCACCATCTTTCCGCGATGACGTACCGCATCAAGAAGCCTCGCAGGAAAAACTCCTCAATGATCGGCACCACGAGCGCAAGGCCGAAAAAGCGGATCGCCAGGAACGTGTAGGCCCAACCCGGCGTGTCGGCCAGTTGTTCGAGCGGGTTGTAGGCTGGCCGCTCACCCAAGCCGAGGAGTTTTTCCAAGCCGAGTGGACTGAGCGCCTTGCGTTCCAGTTGGAGTTGGCACAGCCATATCCAGAGCACGACGCCCGCGACGCCTACGACGATTGCCAGCGGCGAGATGCGGAACGGAAATTCGCGATAGCCGGGCAAGACGAAGAGCATCGCGGCGATCGTGAGCGCGATCTTGGCCGTGTAAATCAGCGGGTAATGTTCGTAGCGAATCCTCGTCCCGTTGTCGCCATCGGTTTCCGCGGCAGGCTCGTCGGCGGCTTGCTCTTCGTTCGCGTTGCCTTTGTGTCCTGGCGGAGGCGTCGGCTCGAAGCTGCCCACGGCCATGTACACGAGAAAGGGGAGCAGGAATGTCAACCAGGGATGCCGTGCGAGCAACCCATCCGCCGGTAGTCCGCACGTTGAGGATTTCTTCCAAGGGGTGGCTGAACCCGAATTGACTGAGTTATTGGATGCGTCTTTGGTCACGATTTGTCCCCATTTCAGATCGGCTCCCGTCCCAACTCCGTCGCAAAAACCCGCGGGCTGTCCGGGAGTCCGTTGGCACGCCACAAGGGCCATCTCCGTGGCATCGCCGGATGCCCAAACCTCATTTCCGCCGAAAAAGGCGAATTCTTCCTTGCCCTTGGTGGCTTTTTTCTCCCCGAAAGACACGTTCTTCGTCTAAATTTAACAAAACTGCTCTAGTCTGTTCGACGAAACTGATTACTATACACTGTTCTCCCATCCGTTTTCAGGGCCGGTCAGGTTCTGTTTTCGCAAGGGCGGTTCGAAGATCGGAGACCCACCCAATGAACATCATGCCGTAACATTGGCCGGCGGCCGGACCGGCTGCCGTGCGCTTCGGCGCGTGGATTCGACTGGAAGGTTCCGCCCGGCCACACCGCAGCTTCTTCAAGCTGTGCGTGCGCCTCTCCGTAGATAGCTTGTCGGACATTTCGTAGACCGAGACACTTAACCATGAAACTCAACCAACTCCGCAACATTGGCATTTCTGCTCACATCGACTCGGGTAAGACAACCCTCAGCGAGCGGATTTTGTTTTACGCCGGCCGGATCCACAAGATGGAGGACGTGCGCGGTGGCGGTGATGGCGCGACCATGGATTTCATGGAACTTGAGAAGGAACGCGGTATTACCATCACCAGTGCCGCGACCACGCTCACGTGGAATGACCACACGATCAATCTGATCGACACGCCGGGCCACGTCGATTTCACCGTCGAGGTGGAGCGCAGCCTCC
>JAKEGR010000127.1 GCA_022615465.1 Planctomycetota bacterium
GGGCAGTTAAACCGCAGCGGCGAGAGGCTGGACGTACCGCGACTGACGTGCAGCACCGTGTTCCCAGCCAGGAAAACACCCGCTGCATACCGGACCCCGTGCAGGCTGGGAGCAACGATCGGGCCAATCGCGGGAAGACAAACCTGGCCGCCGTGGTTATGGCCGGCCAGCATGAGGTCGACGCCTCGCTCCCGCGCCCACCTAAATTGATCTGGCGAATGGGCGAGCAGGATCCGCAGTGGTATGCCGGCCTCGCCGCCTGTTGGAATACGTTGCAAATCGGTTGCCGGTCCAAACCAGGGCAATTCGTTGCCTGCCAGGAGCAGCGGCGCGCCGCGGAGCGTGGCTTCGTGCCGCCGGCCTCCCAGATGAATCAAGCCGGCCTCAGCCAGCGCGCCGGTGAGCCGCTGGTAATCAACGCGGCGGTCGTGGTTTCCCAGCACGTAAACCACGCCGGCCGGCGCGCGCAGCCGACCCAGCGTATCCGGTATCCAATCGATGCACTTGTTGTGTTCCACCAGGTCGCCGGTGATCGCGATCAGATCTGGTTGAGCCTGGTTCACATGTTCGACCACTTCTTCGAAGTAAACCTTGGCGATCCGACCCGACATATGGAGATCGGAAAGGTGGGCAATCCGCAGGCCGTCGTGAACTAGCGTTAAACGCGGAATCCTCAACTCTTTTTCATGCAGGTGGATTTCAAGCACTTGGTTTCCCGGCAAGCGGCTGAGGAACATCGGGATGCCCGTTGAGGTGAGCGGCCCACTGGTTCTGTCTCGCGGATCGTGTCGTATCGTGTGATTCGACAGGAGCGCCCCACGCCGTTCGGGATGGAATCGCAACCAGTACCAATGAATCGTGGCAACGATGCAAATCATGGTGCAGGCGGCAAGATAGACCCAAGCGACGGCCGACCACCAGGCGGACGAATCGGCTGGCGGCGTCCCCCACCATGGGTGCAAGGTGCTCCAGGCAACAGGCAGCGGAATTACGATGGCGGCCAACAGGAACACAAAAGTGCCTCCCTCGCGCAGCGGCTGAGGGATCGCCGTCCCGTGCCAACGGCTGACCATCGCCACCCACAGGATGGCATGGCCGAAAGCGCCAAATATCAGGAGGGGAACTATCATCGGTTCAATCGATGTCGGTGAAAAGTGGCTTGGGAAGGGATCCTCAGCGGCATGCCATCACCCTCCTACCCCGAACGGGAACAGGGCTTGCGATACAACACCGACCTACTTGTTTTGTGACGCGCTGGCGACAATCATCTCGACTGTTTCGAGAAGCTGGCCGAGGCGGAACGGCTTGAAGAGAACTGCCTGCAAACCAGCCTGGCGGGCTTTGACGATCGTATGGCCCGGATCGTAACCGAAGCCGGCCATCAGGACCATCGGCAACTTCTCCATCATCCCCTTGATCTTCAGCATCAAATCATAACCGGACATATCTGGTAGTCGAATCTCGGCGATGATGGCATCATAATGCTGGCCTGCTGGCAAGCTGCGAACCATGAATTGGGCTTCGTTCCCATCGTGCGCGGTTTCCACAATGCAGCGATAACGATCGAGGAAGGCATGGGCCGCGCTACGCACACTTTCATCGGCATCAACGACCAGCACGCGGCGGCCAACCAACGCGGGCCGGAAATCAACGCGGGCCGCTGCCGGTTGGGCCTCGGCTGGCGCCATGGTCTGACCAACCTTCTGGATCACCTGCTTGAGTTCCCGGGCGTTGATCAGAATCCGCTGGAGTCGCTCCACCACCTCCGGTTCGTGGCCAATGTAACGCTCCATGATGTTGACGGCGTCGTTCAGGATTGCGTCCACCGGCAAAGCGACCACGCTGTGAATGGCCTCCACGCTGGCGGCTGCCGTGCTGGCTTTCTCCGCGGCCAGCAAATCGAGAGTGTTGAGGGCGATCGCCACGTCACGGGCAAAAATTTCGAGGAATTGCAGATCGCTGTCGCTAAAGGCATGGGGTTCGGGACTTTCCACGTTGAGCGTGCCCGTGACGCGGTCATGGAGCAAGACAGGAACCGTCAGCGAACTGCGCGCGCCTGCCGCGCCTTCCAAGTACAGCGGATCCTCGCTCGTGTCTTCGCACAAGTAACTCTTGCCCGTGGCGGCCACAAACCCGGTAACCCCGTTGCCGAGCGTCTCGGCTCGCAACTCGCGTCGGGCCGCCTCTTCCGTCATTCCATGTGAAAGCACCGACTCGAGTATCCCTGTTCGCTGGTCGAGCATCCGAATCTCCACCACATCGTACTTCAGCACATCCTGAGTGCAGTGCAGGATATTGGCCTTGAGGAGATCGATCCGTTCCTCGACCGTCATCTTGGCGACCTCGTCGAGTGTGAGGTCGGCCAGCTCGATGCCAGCCTGGTGGATGGCGGAAAGCTTTTGCTGTTGCACAATTTCGTCAGTAACTTCACGGATGGTGACCACCAGGTGCTGAGGTGGCTTGCCGCCGCTTTCCGGCACGGGGGCTGCATGGACCCGCATATAGCGACCATGGCAACATCGCAGCGTCGAGGCACTGGCACGCTGAGTCGAAAGGGCTGTGTGGAACGGACAGAAATCGGGGCCAAGGATTTCCGGGGTTCCCATCACGTTGTAAAAATTCGTGCCCACAATGTCATCTCGGCCGGTCCATTCCGCCAGCCGGCCATTGCCCCAGAGGATGGTATTGCTGCCGTCCAACAGCACCACCCCATCGGGCATTACCTGCATGATCCGCTCGTTCTGCACGAGCCGGGCGACATCGACCACTCCGGAGAAATAATCCGAATCGGCATAAACGCCGATATAGTCCCCCTTGCGCAAATGCGTCATCGCGCGAACGGGAGACACTTCCACGACTTCCAC
>JAKEGR010000128.1 GCA_022615465.1 Planctomycetota bacterium
CAGCGCACGCCTTCGAACCGCGGCAATGGCGGCCGTGTTTCGGCCACTCCGTACTGAGCAGACCCGCGGAAATGGGTCGCGCTGTTGATGGCAATTCCAGGAACCGCACTCAGACGTCTCCCCAGATTGTGCTGGTTCCCTCGGAGATGTAAGTTAGAGGCCGTCCGAACGGCGTCGGGGACTGTTCTCTTTCTCCCAAGTGCTGTTCGGATCGTCTCTTTCGCCCATTCCCAGGGAGACCACCATGCCGCACGCACGTTCGGCAGTTGCCGTTTTGGACGAAGAATTCCCGGCGGTTCGAGCCAAATTACTCGAGATTGCGGCGACATTCGATCGCTTGGATCGCGCGGCAGGCCAACTCGACGCCACGGACGCGCGGCTCGTTCAGATCCGCGCCGCCATGGAAGTGCTGTTCAGCCAGGAATCCGATCGGGCCGAGCAAGTTCTGCTTCTCTTTAGTCGTGCCTATGAAGATGACTGGAAAGAGAAACTCGGTATCTGACGATTTCGGCATATTTCCACCCGCTCTCGTCGAGACGAACCTGATCGGGCAATTCAGCCGGTGTTTGGAGTAGCAACCATGTACTACATCGATCCCCACATTCACATGGTGGCGCGAACCACCGACGATTACGAAACGCTCGCCAAGATGGGCTGCGTGGCGGTGAGCGAACCGGCATTTTGGGCTGGTTACGACCGCGGTAGCGTGGCGGGGTTTCGCGACTATTTCGAGCAACTCACTTCATTCGAGCCAAAACGGGCTGGCTGGTTTCGCGTGCAGCACTATTCTTGGTTGTGCATCAATCCCAAAGAGGCGGAACATATTTCGCTCGCGCGCGAGGTGATCGCGATGATCCCGGAGTTCCTCAACCGGCCCGGCGTGCTGGGCATTGGTGAGATCGGCCTGAACAAGAACACACGCAATGAGGCAATCGTGTTCCTCGAACATGTCGATCTGGCCGTCAAGACGGATGTGCTGCTGCTAGTCCATACACCCCACCTGGCGGACAAGTACCAAGGAACTCGCATGACCTTGGACATGCTGTGCGGCGACAGCCGGATCAACCGGGAGCGTGTGATCGTGGACCACGTCGAGGAGCACACGGTTCGCCATGTCCTGGACCGAGGTTTTTGGGCGGGGATGACACTGTATCCAGTGACGAAGTGTACGCCGGCACGGGCAGTCGACATCCTCGAAATCCATGGACCGGAGCGACTCCTGGTGAACTCAGCCGGCGATTGGGGGCCGTCGAAGCCGACCGCCGTCCCCGATTTCATCCTCGAAATGCGCCGCCGCGGCCACCCGGAAAGCCTGATTCGCCGCGTCGTGTACGACAACCCGCGCGAGTTCTTGGGCCAAAGCCGCAACTTCGTCTTCCGTCCGCCCGACGTGCTGGAACATGCGGAAACGCAGGCTTGACAACCCCAGCGCGCGGGACGCTTGTTCTCCTCAGTCTGGTCGTCAGTCCGTGGTTCGGCCGCCGACACTTCGGCTGGTAAACACGGACGAAGGGGCAGTCCCCGGCGGAACTGTCCCCCTCTCTCATATCTTTTTCGGATAATCGCTCAGAAATCGATATCCGCCGCGAACTGCCGCAGGACGATCCCAGCCACGTCCACGTCGGCGACCGTGCCGCCCGGGAAGACTCCCGGCACCGAACCAAGCAGCACGCCCTGCTGCGCGCGATCGGTTGCCGGGGCGCCGTGCGAACCGCGCACCAGCGTCGCATCGAGGGGGATCGACTTCGTCTTGGGATCGACAAACAACTCGACCGGGTCGTAGCCGGGTTTGCGATGAATGTCGACCGTGCGCGCGTAGGCCGGCGCGCGGGCGTCGTCCAGCCACCAGTAATACGCTTGCCAGCTATTCGGCCGCGACACGAGCACCATCTCACCACTGCGTGGATGATCGAGCTTATGCTCGGCGAACTGGGCGCGGGGCAATACTTGCGCGATTCCCGGTTGCTTCTTGAACAGGCTGGCGACTCGCTTCATCACTTTCGGATCGGCGTCTCGCACGAACACGTGGGAAAACTGGTGATCGACCATCGCCCACGCCTTGCTGGCCCCGAAATCCAATTGCTCGCCGCCATCGGATTCACGGATCGAGAGTAATCCCGCCTCCCGAAGCACCCGATTCGGATGCACGACGTCGTCGACCGGCACGATCGCATACTCGCTGGCCACCAGCCATAAGGGCGCTTCACCATACGCTGTCTCCATCCCCTCGGCGAGCTTGCCAATCTCCCCATCCAGCTCGGCCAGCGATTTCCGGGCCGCTCCGCTATCGGGTCCGGCCTGCTGTGCCGCGTAATCGAGGTGGGGCAGGTAAATGTAGAAGAAATTAGGCCGGCTCTTCTTGGCCACAATAACGGCCGACGCCACAATCCACGCGCTCGACGGAATGCCCGCCAGCGGGCCCCAGTAGCGGTGCAGCGGGAAGTGGCCCAACTTATCCTGCAAATCGTCATACAGCATCTCCGGCCGCGTATGGCACCACATCGACTCGGTGCCGTCGGGCTTATGTTTTGGGGCCGGGGTGCAGATGAAATCGGCTCCGCAGCCTTTCAGGTGCAGTGCAAACCAGGCTGCCGACGTAATCGACCGATTTCGGTCGTGCAAGACGTCCCAAATCTGCGGCTGCTGGATACAGTCGTTCCATGCGGTCCACATCTCGACACGCTGCTGATCGCGCCAATAGAACCCGTTTGCCACAACGCCGTGCTCATGTGGCAGTCGGCCGGTCGTCATGTTGGCCTGCACCGGACACGTGACGCACGGAAAGCTTGGCACGAGGGTCGCATAGCTCCCACCCAGCGTCAGCCGCGCCAGATTGGGCATGGACGGCAAATCCTTCGCGCGAAGACCGGGGATCGAAAGCAAGACTATAAATCGCGACATGAGTGTGAAAACGGATGCGTTTGAGGATTTTCCACATGCCTGGCGATGCGGCCACGCCCACAAAGTGTTTCCTCACCCAACCCCCGCCCATGGGGGGATTGAAAGAGGGAGTTCTTGTCGATCGATTTCCAATCACTACCTCTTTCCGGCGGCTGCATCGACCAGCGGCCGCAGATAATTGTAAGCTCGGCGGGCCGCGAGGGCGTCCTGGCCATGGCGGCTTAACTCCACGTTGACTAACCCAGCATAACCAATCTGACTGAGTATCGCGATAACCGGTGGAAAATCAATTTCGCCCTCGCCAAACATCAGATGCTCATGAATGCCCGCCCGCATGTCCTCCAGATGGATATTCACGATGGAATCACGCCAGCGACCGATTTCGTCGACGATTGGCACCTCCCCCTGGCAGTGCAAATGCCCAATGTCAACCGTTAATCGAAGCCGGGACACGTCGGCCTTCCGTTCCTCGAGTTCGTCGACCAGATCACCGAAACGGCTCAAGGTGTCGATCAACATACCGGGTTCCGGCTCGAATCCGATCAGAACCCCACGGATCGACGCATGTTCTAATGTGGCGATGAGACCTCCGATCAGACGCTCCATGGCCTCACGGTCCCCTGCCCCATCGCGAACGGCACCCGACCACAGCGACACACAATCGGCCCGCAGTTCGGCGGCAATGTCCACCGCCCGTCGCAGGAAATCAACGCGCCGGGACCGGCCTTCGGCCGCCGGCGAAACGAGTGTCGGCTCGTGCTTGACCTGGGAATCGAGCAGGAATCGCGCGCCCGTTTCGATCACGCAACGAAAGCGGAACCGCTCCAGGCTTGCTTTCACGCCCGCCAGCTCCGTTTCACAGCGGGCATCGAGCGGGTTCAAGAAACCTCGGTCGAGCGTTATCGCGATGCCGTCATACCCGATCCCGGCCAACAACTCGACGGCCTCGCTGGCATGGAGGCCGGAAAGGCCGTTGCTGTTGTACCCGAGCTGAAGCGGTTCGCTCATGTTCTCGTGACGATCGCCAGTTCGTAGGGTGGGTGGTTCTGTCGGCAAGCCATTCCGACGTGCCAAACACCGCACTTCAACTTACGCTGCGATGGC
>JAKEGR010000129.1 GCA_022615465.1 Planctomycetota bacterium
AATCGCGGTTGAACCGCGTTGTATTTCGGAGGCACTTCCATGAACAACTTCGATCCCCAAGCGTACGGGCCGGTGTTTGCTGCTCTGATCGAAACCAATCGCCGGCGGGCAATCGACGTTGGCCGGCATGACGTCGGTCCCTGGCCCGTGCTGGTGGACTTGACGATCGAGGCGGCCTTCGCTCACCTGTGCTCCGAGTTCGAACCCACGCAGCCGCAGGACCGCGACATGGCCATGTGTTGCATCTCGGCCGTGTGGCTCATGCATGACTATCTCGAAGAATCGCACAAGATCAGCCAAATGGTCGACACGCCCTCGGGCAGCTTGTGGCACGGGATGATGCACCGCCGCGAGGGCGACTTCGCGAACGCCAAGTATTGGTTTCGCCGCGCGGGCCGACACGCGGTGTTCGATCCGCTTGGCCAGCGCGCCGCGGAACTGGCCGCCGAACGCGGCGAAATCCAATCGGCAAGCCGGATCATCACGCGCGGCGAGTGGGATCCGTTCGCGTTCGTTGACCTGTGCGAATCCGTCCTCGATGGCGGTCGCCCCGAGGTGCATGAACTGTGCCTCGATCTGCAGCAAGCTGAGTGGGAAATACTGTTTGATTTCTGTTATCGGGCTTCGCATGGCAGATAGGGAATTGGCCCTGTCCGGCAACCCGCTCCCCTTGTAAGCGGCCGCCAAAATCGGATACTAGAGGATTGCTTTGCGGGCATAGCCGTTGGCCCGCGATCTGCCGGTCGTTTTTGCCTCTCGCGGCCTTCGCGCAAATCAGGAAGGGACTAAATAGGATGTCACGAACCGTTCATTTCAAAGGTGCTCCGCTGACGCTCGTGGGCAAAGAGGTGAAACGCGGGCAGGCCGCCCCCGATTTCAAGGTCCACTACTTTGAAGGGGGTATGAAGACGATCTCGCTCGACGACCTCAAGGGCAAGCCGACGTTGTTGAGCGTCGTCCCGTCCCTCGATACGGCGGTCTGTGCCATCCAGACCAAGAAGTTCAACGAGCAGCTTGCGACGCTGGGCGAGAAAATCAACGCCCTCACGGTGAGCTTGGACCTGCCTTTCGCGATGAATCGCTTCTGCGGCGCCGAGGGCATCAAGAACCTGCGGGTCGGCAGCGATTATCAGGACCGCAATTTTGGCCAGAACTGGGGCGCGCTCATCGATGAGCTGAAGATCCTGTGCCGGGCCGTGTTCGTGCTCAGTGCCGAAGGCAAAGTGGTTCACGCAGACTACGTGAGCGAAGTGACCAGCGAGCCGGATTACGACGCAGCGCTCGAAGCATTGCGTGGGCAACTGTAGCAAATCAGGCTTGTGGCGGGTCTCGTTAAACTCGACCCACCCTGCGCTGTTGCGTCTTGTGGAGTTCCGCCGAAGCCCGTAACTCGGCTTAACTCCCCTCCGATTGCCAAGCGGCATTCTGTCGGGCACAATGATCGCATTGCACGTTGCGTTTGCTCGCCAG
Source organism: Planctomycetota bacterium (assembly GCA_022615465.1). GTDB lineage: Bacteria > Planctomycetota > Planctomycetia > Pirellulales > Lacipirellulaceae > JAKEGR01. The sequence continues at coordinate 1,471 of JAKEGR010000129.1, forward strand.
GAGAGCGGACATGCCGAGCCGATTTTTGGGCGTGGCGCAACTGCTCCGCCACTTCTTGTTGGAGGCAACGAACCATGGGTAGATTTCTAGTAATCGTCTTGGCGTTGATTGGTATTGGTTTAATCGTCAACTACTTGTCGTCAGGCAAGAAGCAGGAGCAGCCTGCGGCACCGACAATGGAAGTGGAAGCCGGGCCGCAGTTGAAGCCGGCAGAAAACGCTGCCGAGCCGGCAACGGCCGAGAGCAGTGCTGTGGAAGAACTGCCAGCCGAAAAGGCGACGCCAGCAGGCGAAGCGGCGTCGGAAGCGACTGAGAGCACGAGCAATGTCGCGGATGAATCCCCCGTGTTGCCGGAACCAGCCACGGAAGCCGCACCGTCAGCGGCTGAACCGGCGACGCCAGCCGCGGCGAGCGAAGAGCCTGCTGCCGAGGTGGCCCCGGAGACCACGCCATCTCCCGCCGAGGCAACCGTAGCTACCGCCGAACCGGCGCTGCCGCCGGAATCACCGGCAGCAACGGAAGCACCCCTGACAGCGGAGGCGCCGGCGGTAGTGGCCGAAGAGGAAGTGTTGTTGGGAACGGCCGATTTGACAAAGGGCATCTCGGGCACCGGCGCGCTGACGATCGACGAGATCAAGTCGTGGCTCGATGAATCGAAGAATCATGCCGTGCTGAAGCCCGTCTTGCCGCTCGGTCTGGCCGCGGCGGCGGGTCAGATCGTGGGCATCGATGCGAATCCATTGACTCGGGCGAAAATCGAGTTGGGGCGTCAATTATTTTTTGATCCACGCTTGTCGAACGACGGAACCATTAGCTGCGCAAGTTGCCACCATCCCGATTTCGGCTATGCCAAGGACACGCAGTTTGGCGTCGGTGTGGATGGCCAAACGGGCAACCGCAACTCGCCCGTTGCCTACAACCGCCTGCTGAGCGGCCTGCAATTCTGGGACGGTCGCGCGGCCTCGCTCGAGGAGCAGGCCAAGGGGCCGATCGCCAACCCGATTGAAATGGCAAACACCCATGAAGTCTGTATCTCGCAGTTGGCCGACCATGAGAGTTACCGCATTCAATTCGAGAAGATTTTTCCCGACGGCGTGACCATCGACAACGTAGCGAATGCCATTGCCAGTTTCGAACGGGCGCTGGTCACCGGCCCTGCGCCGTGGGATTACTACGAGCAACTCAAGAACTTCGAAGAGGGCTACGCCACGGATATCGAGGATCTGGAAGCACTCAAGTCGGACGAACCAGATTTGTACAACGAATACATGGCGTTGAAAGCGGCAGCCGACGAGCATCCGCTCAGCGACAGCGCGAAACGCGGCGGCGAGTTGTTTTTTAGCGACCGGGCAGCCTGCACCGCATGCCACGTCGGGGCGAATTTCAGCGACGAACAGTACCACAACCTGGGCGTCGGCATGGATGCGGCCGAACCCGACTTGGGCCGCTACGTGGTGACCAATGAGGAAAAGGATAAGGGTGCCTTCAAAACGCCGACTGTGCGCAACATCGAGGCCACCGGTCCGTACATGCACGACGGCTCGCAAAAGACGCTCGATGAAGTAGTTGCCTGGTACAACAAGGGTGGGCATCCGAATGCGTGGTTGAGTGAGAAGATCAAGCCGCTCAACCTCACCGACCAGGAACAAGCCGACCTCGTGGCCTTCATGAAGGCGCTCACGGGGCCTCTGCCGACCGTGGAACAAGGGCGGCTGCCGGATTGATAACCGCCAGGGGACTGGCTCGCGGAACGCTTGATGAATCGCCTCCGCATGGCGTGGTCACGCGTCGTGCCTGTTGTCCCCTTTTTCAACAGGCACGCAGGGGGGCGAACGATTGCCGTGAGAGGACTTATTCCTCCGAGACAATCGCCATCGCCTGTTCGAAATGGGCTTGCAGTCGGAGGAACTCGCGTCGATCGCCGCCCCGATCTGGATGGAGGAGCTTCACTTTTCGGCGATACGCGGCCAGGATGTCGTCGGCCGTGGTGGGCAGCGCCAGCCCTAATGCCGAGACGCACCGTGGCGTGTCTCTTCGAACCCATTCGGGAAGTTCGAGCCGATAATTCGTTACCACGACCAGTGCCCGCCGCAGCGAGCGCAGATACGCACGCAC
>JAKEGR010000009.1 GCA_022615465.1 Planctomycetota bacterium
CCGCATTCGTAATGCGGGGGTTGTCGGTTCAACTCCGACCGCTGGCTCTCGGCAGAGCAGGCTTCTCAGCCTGAAAGACAAGAGACTATCACCAGCCAGGGCTTGCCAACTCGCGCACAACTTGGCATTCATTCAAACAGGTTTCGAGGAGTTAGTTCAGATGTCGATCGGTACTGAATCCGTTGTCAAGCAGATCGTTCTATCGCCATCCGCATTTGGCCCGAACGAAATCCTGCAGATCACCTCGGCAATCGGCAGAAATTATTCGAGCTACCGTGAGTTGCGCGAGGCCGTGCAGGAGCTCGAAGTCCAACCGAACCGCAGCCCGGCTACGCAGGCCAGGTTGGGCGTGTGCTATTACTTGCTCGGCCGCTACAGCGATGCGATCAACACGCTGACCCATGCCGACGGTGGCGCCCTGACCCACTTCTACCTGGGCAAGGCTTACCTGTCGCTCGATCGGTATGCCGACGCCCTCACGGCTTACGAATCGGCGGAGAAAGCCGGCTATTCGCGCGATGAGGTGACGTTGGCCAACGCGGAAGCGTTACGTTACAGCGGCCGCTTACAAGAGTCACTCGACACATTGAACCGCCTCTCCGGCGCCGTTGAGCAGACCGCCGAGTATCTCTATCAGCGAGCCGCGACCACTGCAGCGCAGGGCGGCAATGCGACTGAAGTCGTTGCGCTCTTGGAACGGGCCGTCGCCACCAACGAAAACCATGCCGGCGCACTGTTCGGCTTGGCGCTCGAGAACGACCGACATGGGAACGATCGCTACGCCAGGGAACTTTATGAAAAAGCCGCTGCCCAGTTTCCCGCGCATGTTGGCACCCTGGTTAATCTTGGCGTGTTGTATGAGGACATGCAGCAGTATGAAAAAGCGAGACAGTGTTTTCGCCGCGTTCTGGATGCTTACCCGGATCAACCACGCGCCCGGCTGTTTTATAGGGACGCAGACGCCTCACGCGACATGTATTACGACGAGGAAGCTCGTCGCCGCCAGGATCGCCTCAGCCAAGTCCTCGGTATCCCGGTCACCGACTTTGAGCTTTCCGTCCGCAGCCGCAATTGTCTGCAAAAAATGGGCATCATGACCCTTGGCGATCTGGCTCGCACGACCGAGCAGGATTTACTTGCCAGCAAGAACTTTGGCGAGACCTCGCTAGTCGAGATTCACGAGATGCTACACTCGAAGGGGCTGGAAATCGGGCAATTTGCCGAGCAGTTCCGCGAGGAAGAGCCTGTGTACGATCCGGAAACGCTCTCACCAGACGAACGAGCGATGTTGGATCGGCCAATTGCCGAACTCAATCTGTCCGTCCGGGCGCGCAAGTGCATGGTCCGTCTCGGCTTGTCGACCATTGGTGAGTTGGTGCGTCGAACGGGCGACGATTTGCTTGAGTGCAAGAACTTCGGCGTCACCAGCCTGAACGAAGTTCGCGAAAAGCTCACGATTCAAAACCTCAAGCTCCGTGGCGACTGAAAAGTGAAAAGGAAACCAGGAGGCGGGGTAAACGGCTCCTGGCTGGCGTCTCCTTGCCGCCTCCTCCTGGTCTTCACAACACTATGGCGTCCGTGGCCTTTGGCTTCGAAATACTGCACCAAGATGGCTGCACCGCCGCTCGCATGGGCCGATTCTCGACGCCTCACGGCCCGATCGACACTCCGGCTTTTATGCCCGTGGGCACGCAAGGCACCGTCAAAGGCGTCGACGTGGGCCGGCTTCGAGAAACCGGCGCCCAGATCGTGCTGGCAAACACGTATCACCTCGCGTTGCGGCCGGGCGAACAAACTGTGTCTGCGCTCGGCGGGCTGCACCAGTTCATGGGGTGGGACGGCCCAATCCTGACCGACAGCGGCGGATTCCAGGTTTTCAGCCTCGCCGATCGTGTCGCAATCGATGATCGCGGCGTGCAATTTCGTTCGCACGTCGATGGCACCCTGATCGATCTTACCCCCGAGCGGGCCGTGGCCATTCAGGAGCAACTCGGAAGCGATATCGCAATGGTCCTGGACCATGTGGTGGCGCTCCCAAACGATCGCGAAGTGCTCGCCGACGCGATGCGCCGCAGCCTGCGCTGGGCGGAACGCTGCCAGGCTGCCGCGACACGCTCAGATCAAGCCATCTTTCCGATCGTTCAGGGAGGCCTGGACGCGGATCTTCGGGTCGAATCGGCCGAGCGACTCGTTCAACTCGATTTCATGGGCTACGCCATCGGCGGCCTGAGCGTTGGCGAACCACCGGCCGAAATGTATCGTGTACTCGATTTCACCGTCCCACGGTTGCCTCGTGACCGGCCGCGGTATTTGATGGGCGTCGGCCGGCCGATCGACTTGCTCGAAGGTATTGCGCGCGGCATCGACCTGTTCGATTGCGTCATGCCGACCCGAAACGGCCGCAATGCCCTGGCATTCACCCACTCGGGTACTGTTCGACTCCGCAATCAGCAGCACTCGATGGACCGTGAGCCAGTCGACGCGACATGTTCCTGCCTGGCCTGCCGACATAGCCGCGGATATCTTCGGCATCTGTTTCAAGCGGGAGAAATGCTTGGCCCGATGCTGCTCTCCATCCATAATCTGACCTATTACCAGCGACTGCTGGCCGAGGCCCGACGGGCGATTGCCGAAGATCGTTTCACAAGCTTCGTCCGTGAACAAGAACGCGGTTGGGAGGTCGATTCAGAGACATCCTAGATTTGGGCAGCCAACAGCCGGCCTGATTTCTGCTGCACGTCACGTACCGCGAAGCAATTACAGCAGCAGAGGCCTTCCGGACGCCCTTGCCCGTTATGGGGCTTAGGCTTATGATGACGGGCCACAGCGTGCAAGCTGGGGCCCGAGGCCGAAGTGCAGCGGGCCGTTTCTGTTCGTTTCGGATCCAGCCCGAGCCAATCAAACGCCCTCGACGACGTGTTCAACATTCTCTACCAAAGTTTGATCCTGGCAGAAAACCAGGTTCCCCAGCAGGATGATCCCCCGAAAGATCCCAATGCGTTTCTGCGGATGATTCTGCCGCTGGTCTTGATGATGGTTTTGTTCTATTTCCTGCTGCTCCGCCCCCAGCGGCGGCGCGAACAAGAACTACGCCAGATGGTGCAGAATGTCAAAGAAAACGACCGCATCGTGACGGTCGGCGGCATCTATGGCGTGGTGACCAACGTGCAGCGGGACACCGAGCGGGTGACGGTTCGTGTCGACGAGACGACCGGAACAAAACTCAAGATCAATATGTCGTCGATTGCCCGCGTCATCACGGATGACGAAAAGGACAGCGCCGGCGCAAGTGGAAACAAATCGTAGCCGACGGTCCAGATTCTGCTTGAGGATCGATGACGGCAAACATTGGCCAATCGGTCAACCAGAAAAGATTGGATATGAACACTACCTGTCAGAAACTTGGATGGGCTTGGTTCCTTGGAGCGATCGTGCTGTGCGGCGTGTCCGTCGTGTCCACTGCGGCAGCGTTAGGGCAAGAGCCAGCCGCCGCAGTCGCGACAACCGCCACGGATCAAGCCACACCGGCCGCTGACAGTGAGGCAACCGATTCGAACACGGCAACAACAAGTCAAGCCGAGTCGGCAGCCTCCACGCAAGACGCCCCTCCCGGATCGAGCGACACAGTGAATGCGCCCGTTGTCCCTGACGGCGCGCCCGCGAATAACGCCGCGGCCGCGGGGAACGCGCCCGCCGCGACCGCATCGAAAACCGGTCTGGGGGCTTTCACCTTGGCGCTGATCATTTTCGCCCTGTTCGCGCTGCCGATTCTCATCGGCA
>JAKEGR010000130.1 GCA_022615465.1 Planctomycetota bacterium
ATCGCGGCGATGGTTGGCCGAGCTTTCTCGGAAATGAGACAATTGTATCGCTGGCATGGATCGATAATTGGCGACTGAGCGAGCATTCAACGGCAATCGAGCTATCGTGAATCGTTGTGGGTAGACCGCTGGATATCTCAGAGACGCTGGCCGGAGGGGTGATTGCAAATGGCCATTGATTTGCTCATTGCTGATGACCATGAGGTCGCGCGCGCCGGGTTGAGGTCCATGTTCGCAGGCACCGATGTCCGTGTTGTGGCGGAAGCAGAAAACGGCAACCAGACGTTGCAGTTGGCACTGGATCATCGTCCTCACGTGGTGTTATTGGACGTACGCATGCCCAATGGAGATGGGCTTGGTTGCCTGGCGAGAATCAAGCTGGAGTTGCCGGGGATGCCGGTGCTCATGTTCAGCGCTTATGACAATCCAACGTATGTGGCAAGAGCGGCAGCGCTGGGGGCTGCGGGCTACTTGACGAAGAGCGCCAGCCGATCTGACATCATCGATGCAGTTCGCACCGTGGCAAGCGGCGAGACGATTTGGTCGAGCGACGAACTCCGGCGTGTGACGGGCACCCTTGCCACGCCACTAGCTCAGGGCGATAGCGAAATTCCGTTGACCAAACGGGAAGGCGAAGTCCTGAAACAACTTGCCTTTGGCCTGACAAACAAGGAAATCGCCCAGGCGCTTGGAATCAGCTACGAAACCGTCAAAGAGCACGTGCAGCACATCCTGCGCAAAATTGGTGTTTCAGATCGCACTCAGGCTGCCGTGTGGGCGGTGCGGAAAGAACTCGTTTAGCTGGGTGCTCTCTGTTGAAGCGGAAGCGGGCCGTCTTGCCACGCTTCATGGTAGCGGTCGTTGCTCTTTTTCACCGGCTCGGCTGTTCGAAAAAGCGGGCCTCGAATGAGCCAATTACGGATTGGCTCGACGCAGCAGTCAGGGGCAAGACAAACTGCCGCGCCAGATGCATTCGAGGCTCCGCGGGCCAGCGCCATAACCGAGCAGACAGCGTGCCAAGAGCAGCGTGGTGACATCGGGTGGGAATTGGTTGTGGAAACCTAAGTATTGGCGTCGCTTGGTTTTGCCGCGAGAAGGTTCCTTTGGGTTTTCTGGTTTTGTTGAGGTGTCGTGGCGGACAACGACCGTTTGACGATGTACGAGTGTGCAACACCTGGCCGACAGGATTGCAGCGTGCTAATCCACTTTTTCTCGCCATCAAATCAGCCAAGGGTCACCGTGTGCAATCTGTACCAATTTGAGATTCTGCTCGATCTTCGACGACGCAAGTCTTTGGTGTAGAATGATTTGACGGCAGGGAGGGATCTCTCTTGCGAGATGGTCACTCTGATAAGCAGCTCCCCTTGTATCCCCGGCGATTCTCAACGTGAGACGCAAGCCATGACGGCCCGAACGGCAGCCAAACAAAGTGAAACGGCTCGTGACGTCTTGATCAGCGTTAATCCCCGTGCGGGCCTTCGCTCGCGTCACGACCGCGTGGCAGCCATCGAGCGGGCAATTTCAGCGGCCGGCTACCGTGTGCGGCTGGTTGCCGACCTGGAAGAGTTGTCTGTCTTATCGCAAGTCGGCGCCCAAGAGGGCCGGCTACGGGCGGTTCTTACGGCGGGCGGGGATGGAACCGCGGCCGTTGTTCGAAACCATGTGCCGCTGGAGGTGCCCATATTGCCTCTGCCGCTCGGTACCGAAAGCCTATTGGGTCGATACACGGACCAAAGCGCCGAGCCAGCCGCGGTGGTTGCAACCCTCGACCGCGGCGTTGTCGCTGGGTTCGACTTGGGCCGCGCGGGCGATCGGTACTTTTTGTTGATGATCAGCGTCGGCTTCGATGCCGAGGTCATCCGCCGGCTGCACAACAGTCGCCGGGGAAACATCTCCCGCCTGGCCTATGTTAAACCGACGCTCTCGACGATTCGTAGTTACAGATATCCGGAGTTGCAGCTATATTGCAACGGTTCGGCGGCGGAAGGCCAACCGATACGCTGCCGGTGGCTGTTCGGGTTCAATCTGCCGAAGTACGCTTGCGGATGGCAGATTGCGCCGGACGCCGTTGGCACGGATGGCCTGCTCGACGTATGCGCGTTTCACAATGGTTCGTTGTTAGGTGTTTTCCGTTACCTGTGGCATGTCACGTGCCGCGCCCACCATCTGCTGGCGGATATGACCGTCTTGCGGAGCGAGTGTTTTCGCCTCGAAGCGGCTGGCGCTGAGGACGTGGCCTACCAGATTGATGGCGAGTTTGGCGGAACTCTGCCGGTGGACGTGGAAGTTCTACCGGGCGAACTACGGTTGCTAGTTTCGGTCGCGACAGCCACTCGTTTGGGGTTTACTCATTTGGCTGAGGCGGAATCACTCATTTCAGCAGCCGGCAACTAACGGCAAACTCATGCCACGTCCTTACACACTGGCGATTACGTGTTGAACCACCCTGCCAAGATCGGTCCTTATCGTTGCGGCCCCGGCGAAGAGTTGCTGGTGATCGCCGGCCCGTGTGTCATCGAGAACGAATCGCTGACGTTGGAAATTGCCGAAGAGCTGGCGCGCAGCACGCACGGCCTGCCCGTTCAATTAGTTTTCAAGGCGTCGTTCGACAAGGCCAACCGTACTAGCAAGGAAGCGTTTCGCGGCGCGGGTCTGGAGGAAGGTTTGCGAATCCTGACGCGGGCGAGAGAGGCGACTGGTTTGCCAGTGACGACCGACATCCACGAGTCGTGGCAGGCTAAGCCGGTGGCTGAAGTCTGTGAACTGCTGCAAATCCCGGCGTTTCTGGCACGGCAGACCGATTTGCTGGTGGCTGCCGCGCGAACGGGCCGTGCGGTGAACGTCAAAAAAGGACAATTCATGGCCCCGTGGGAAATGAGGCACGTGGTCGATAAACTACAAGCTGCTGGGTGCAGCAATGTGCTGCTCTGTGAGCGAGGCACGTTTTTCGGCTATGGCCGACTGGTGAACGACATGCGGGCAATTCCGCAAATGAGAGCACTCGGCGTGCCTGTGGTCTTTGACGCGACGCACAGCGTCCAGGAACCGGGGGGACTAGGCGCGGCCACGGGCGGCAACCGAGAGATGGTCGAGCCGCTAGCGCGCGCGGCGGTAGCGATTGGGATCGATGGTCTTTTCTGCGAGACACATCCGGTTCCCGACCGTTCTCCCAGCGATGGGCCAAACATGGTTCCACTGGCCCAATTCAGCGGCATGTTGCAGAGGCTGCTGGCAATCCGCAAAACGGTTGCGGAAGTTGACCGCGGCGATTTCTCGGACTTTGGACCGCAATGTTATCTTGACGTGTGACCGATGCGGCTTATTCACATTTGTTGTGTGTTGTTCCTTGGGGTTGTTAGTGCAGCATCCACCGGGTGCAGGCCGACATCAACCCCCAGCGGGCGGTCGCGGCCGATGCTCGAGCGCCGCACCGATCGGGGGGAGAGCCTGCTGAATGCCGCGATCTCTCAATTGCAGGATCTGCCTGCGTACATTGATACCGATTTGCGCCCGCCTGTCGTTGTGCTCGATTCGACGAAAAGCGGCGATGGACAAGATGTGCTTGCCGTATGCATGGTTCATCCCGACGTGCCCGACGGAAAGATCAACTACCTATTCGCGAACAGTGGAAATAGCCGCTTTCGTACTCTGGGTGTCAAGCCGGGAGACACGCTGAAGTACTATGTGCTGCTCGATGAAGAAAGCATGGCCACTGGCATTGCACAGGAAGTGGCGATGGAGTTGACCGTCGCCCAGATCCTCAATGAGAATACCCTGCTGGTCGAAGGGGGGCTGAGCCAGCCGGTATTGGAACCGGCAAAGATCGAAGTCTGGCGGTATGTCGACGACCGCCTGGCCGAGATCAATCGACAACTGGACCGGTACGTGAAACGTCGGCCACCGCCGATCGGATGGGAGCCAAGCCCCGCTGATCAAGTCCTGTCCCAGATCGTGGTGCGGCTCAACCAATGGCTGCGACAGAACGAACCAAAGACAGACTGGCAGATCGATCCACTGATCGAGACCTTGGATGAATCCCTTGCCCGCGACGAGCTTCTCAAGCCGTTCATCTCGCAAGAAGCTTTGGCGGGACCGTTTTTTCAGCCACACGAAGGGCGGTTGATGCAGGAGGCGGTGTGGCTGCGCGACATTGCGAGTTGGGCGCACGGTGACAGCTTGGACGCCGTGGATCGGGCAGCGGCGCTGTTTGATTGGACGGTACGCAATATCCAACTTGACGAGGATCAACTCGCCAACTCGGCGCCCCATCGGCCGTGGCAAACGCTGCTCTATGGGCATGGTACGGCTGAGGAGCGGGCATGGGTCTTTGCCCAGCTTTGCCGGCATATGGGGCTTGACGTCGTGATCCTGGCCGTCGCGCCGCCAGGAACTGTGCCTGCGTCTTCCGAGGCCACGGCAAAGTTCTGGCTGCCGGCGCTGGTCGATGATGGCCAACTCTACCTTTTCGACGCCCGGCTTGGGCTGGCGATCCCAGGCCCACGGGGTGAAGGGATTGCGACGCTCGAGCAAACGCGCGCCGACGACACGCTGTTGCGGCAGCTTGATGTCGACGAATCGTCGTATCCGATGACTGCCGAGCGTCTCAAGCAGGTCGAGGCCCTGGTGGTCGCCGATCCATTCAGCCTGACGCGCCGAGCCAATCAGGTTGACTCGAAACTTGCCGGTGATGACAAGCTGCTGCTGTCTGCTACTCCCAATGAGCTGGCCGGGCGTTTGAAGACATCGACGGGAAGTGTGACCGTCCGGCTTTGGGATTTTCCGTTTCGAACGTTACGCGATCAGTTGAAATTGGGTACATCCGCACGTCGGGGGGAAGACCGATTACGTGAAGCGATTGCGTTCGAGCCGTTCGCCTGGCGGCCAAAATTGTGGAAAGCCCGCGCACTCCACTTTCAGGGACGTCGGCAGTTGGCCCGTCGGGAGGATGATAAAACCGGCCCCCAAACGGAAGACGAATTGATCGACGACCATCGCGAGGCGGGACAACTTTACCTTGATCCTTCGGTGAGAGTGCCGGATCGCCAAATGACTCCAACGGAAGGGAAGGAGAAACGCCGAGTTGATCGGGCGGTCAAACTCGGCGCTACCTACTGGGTAGGACTGTTGGCGTTTGACGATGGCAAGTATGAAGTGGCGGCGGATTGGCTTAGCCGTCCAGAATTAGCTGCAGAGGATTCGCCGTGGGTCAGCGGCGCTCTTTACAATCTGGCTCGAACGTACGAAACACAGGGCAAAATCGCCGAGGCTGTGCAACTGCTTGAGGAAGATCGTTCGCCTCAGCGACATGGCAATCGCTTTCGGGCCAAGTGGCTCAAGTCGAAGGTGAAGAACCAGCCGCCATCGTCGCCGAGCGATTCCGAATGACATAAGTCGGAAGCTGCGTTCGGCGCGCATCTTGCGATACCCCTTTCTACTGCGGTTGTCACGTTGGATTGCCACTCCTACAGGATTGCTTCCGTCCCGTTCAACGATTTTTTCCCAATGATTGCTTTCCTTCGCTATCGCTGGTTCTTGTTGACGCTGTTGGCCGTGCTGACGGCGGGAATGACATGGCCGAACGCGATGCAGCCGATCAGGGCCTGGCTGCCATCGAACGCCATTATGGCGATCGTCACATTCATCATGGCGCTGCCCCTCGAGACACACGCTTTGTGGAGTGCCGTGCGCCGGCCAGGCCCGGCGTGGCTCGCGGTTGGCATGAATAGCGGGTTGGCACCGCTGTTGGGTTGGTTGGCGAGCCGCACGCTGCCGTCCGAGTTGGCGTTGGGTGTGATCGTTGCCACGGTCGTGCCGTGTACGTTGGCGACGGCGGCGGTTTGGACGCGGCGGGCCGGCGGCAACGATGCCGTTGCGTTCCTTGTAACCATGGTTACCAACCTTGCCTGTTTTATCGTCGTGCCGGCCTGGCTTAAGCTGCTGGCGGGCCTCGATGCAGACGTCGACTATCGGGCAATCGTGATAGGTCTGATTTTGTGGGTCGTGCTGCCGATTATCGTGGCCCAAATGCTCCGGCAGTGGCGACCGATTGGCCAGTGGGGCACTCGTCACAAGCTTCTTCTGAGTGGGCTGGCGCAGTTCGGTGTACTGAGCATGGTTTTTATCGGCGCGGTGGGCTGCGGCCAGAGATTGCAGGCGGTGTCCGATCATGCAGTTCTCTCCTTCCAGAACGTGGTGGTGATGATCGTCGGCGTCGCGGTAGTGCATGTAACGCTGCTGGTTCTTGGCATGGTTGCGGGCCGACGGCTGCGGATGGCCCGGGAAGATGCCATTGCCGTGGCGTTTGCCGGTAGCCAAAAAACTCTCATGGTCGGTGCTTTTCTGGCATTGTCGGTCGGACCACTCGCCATTCTGCCGATGGTCACCTATCATGCCGTGCAACTGTTCGTCGATACACTGATCGCCGATTGGCTGCGGGGCAAGCCGGCGGCAGCAACGAACCGGTAACAAACCCAATGAACAGCCGAATCCGATTCTGGTCGACCTTGGGTGGATTGGTTCTGGCCGTGGTCGTCTTGTTTGGGATGCGACATGCTGGCATGCCGAGCGCACAGTGCTGGACGGCCGCGGTAACCGTGCTCTGCGCCGTGTGGTGGCTCTGCGAGTCGCTTCCCATTTCGGCGACCTCACTGGTGCCATTTGCTGTATTTCCTTTGGCCGGCGTGATGGATGAAACTCGCGTGGCGGCCGCGTATGGGCACCCGTTGGTGCTCTTGTTTTTGGGCGGTTTTATGCTCTCGCGGGCGGTAGAGCATTCGGGCGCGCATCGCCGACTTGCCGAGGTGATCCTGCGATGTGTCGGTACGACAAGTGGCCCGCGAATCGTCTTCGGCACCATGTTGGCCACGGCCGTCGTCAGCATGTGGATTTCAAACACGGCCACCACGCTCATGATGTTGCCGATCGCGATCGCCATGCTGGATCTTGATCAATCGGGTCGATTGGGTGGGCCACTGATGCTCGGGGTGGCCTATGCGGCGACGATCGGCGGCATGGCAACGCCGATCGGTTCGCCCCCAAACGGCGTTTGCATCGGCGTGTATGAGACACTTACGGGCGAGCAGATTACGTTTCTCCAGTGGATGGCGGTTGGCGTGCCCGTGATGGTTTTGATGCTTGTCCCCGCTTGGATCGTATTGACGTTTCGCTTGTCGGGCATTGCATCGATCCCCATGCCGGAAGGCCAGGGCTGGACTTCGGCGCAGCGACGTGTCTTGGCGGTGTTTGGCCTGACATCGCTCGCTTGGATCACTCGGGACGTACCGTTCGGTGGCTGGTCGGCATGGTTAGGGATCGACTCTGCTGGCGACAGCACGGTCGCCCTGTTGGCAGCGCTCAGCATGTTCTTGATACCGAGCGGCGGCGACTCCGAGGAACGGCTCTTGGATTGGCAGACGGCCGCACGAATTCCTTGGGGAATTTTGATCTTGTTTGGCGGGGGGATCGCTATAGCCGCGGCCTGTGAGTCGTCAGGTCTGTCCGTTGAGCTCGGCCGGCGATTGGCGGGGATGCGAGACTGGCCTCTGGTTGGTTTGATAGGCACGGTGTGCCTCTCCGTGACGTTTTTTGGCGAAGTGGCGAGTAACACAGCAGCGGCAAGCGTACTATTGCCCGTGTTAGGGGCCGCAGCAGTGGCCGCGGACTTGGATCCAGCGATGCTGATAATTCCCGCAGGCTTGGCCACAAGCTGTGGGTTTATGCTGCCCGTGGCTACGCCCCCCAACGCGATTGTGTTTGGCTCCGGTCGAGTGCGAATGGCCGAAATGGCCCGCGTCGGATTGGTGCTGAATTTCGTGGGCAGCCTGGTCATCACACTCGTCTGCTGGAAGCTGGTGCCGCTGGTGTTTGGCCACGGCCCGGTCGGGTCAGTAATCAGCAGCCAGATCATAACCGACTACCAGGGACACGTTAGCAGCCCGTTGAAGAAGTGCTTCGTCAGCGAGCCTGTTGAGATTCGTTCGAGTGCAAGGAACGAGAAAAAACAACTTCTCCACCTTCCCCCTCTCCCGCTGGGAGAGGGCAGGGTGAGGGAGCAAGCAAATACCGAAGTTATTTTTCCCGTGAACCCAAGGAGCGAAATCGCAGGCATATCCACCCGATACGCCGAGATTTTGCGACGCCGCAATCGGACGAATCTCAACGGGCGTAGCCGATCTGACTTCTTCAACGGGCTGTCAAGTCGCGGCTAGAGAAGGCGACTGCAAATGACGGGTGCTTCGGCGTGGCGG
>JAKEGR010000131.1 GCA_022615465.1 Planctomycetota bacterium
CCTGATCGGAGGGGAGTGGGCCGCGTAATACAAAATCATCCCCCACCTCGGCCAGCCGTTTCCAATCCTCGCCGATATTCCCCACCCACACGTGTCCCCCAGTCCGCACCCAACGGCGGAGCGCCGTTAGGGCGTCAGGACTGGAACTGGCAAGCTGTCGCAGTTCGCTGAAATCAATCGCAACGATGTCGAAGCTCGTGTAGTCGATCCATCGCACGGGAAATTCGCCAATCGGCAGTGATAGCACCTGAAACGCCTGCGTCGTGGGCGCCCCGGACTGTCGCTGGCGGCTCGTTGGCCCGACGACCAACATCGACAAGCCAATCGGCATGTACGGCAAAGATCCTCCCATCGTCGTCATGGCGGTCACTTCGTCCAGCGACAGATCGTTGTCCCTGACGCCATCGACCCACACCTCCCACGAGATGAATTGCAGAGCCAGCCGGTATTGCGGAAGACTGATCTGGGTGTTGGCCGACATGCTTCCGGCAGGCAAATCGAAGTCCTGTTCAACGGTCATTTGGCCCTGCGTTCGGCTCCACCACCCGGCATGCAACCGAATCGTCACCGAATGATCGCTGGTCGTAGCATTGGGCGCGGTCACGGTCACACGAATCGGGCGGTAGCCGTAGTTTTCTGCCCAGCGGGTGTCGACCTCGATGGCAAGGCCGCTCTTGCGAGAGATCTTCTGTTTCAACGGCAGCTTCATGACCATCCCATTGGGCTGAATGTTTGCCGGCATCTGCTGAATCGATGACGTCTGGGCCTGGAGAACCAAGGGCTGAAGGCAGAGCGGGAAGGCCAGCATGACGGCAGCCGACACGAGGAAACACCGCACGCTCGGTCGCCCGCGGCGTTCGCCTCCGTGGCAAAAACGGGATGTCTTGCGAACAATCAACTCTCATCTCCCGTGGGGGCGTTCGACGAGGCTCTGTTTACGTCGTTCGTCTTGGCGAAGACCCGGGTGATCCCGCGGTCTGATAACGACGGTTGCGATTCAGGCAGGGCTGTGTCACGAGGGCCTCGCTCGGCGGACGGCAATTGCGAGAACAGCCATACGATGCCAAACCAGGCCGCATGAACCAACGCCGTGAGCGCCAAGCTGGCTATGCCGATCGTTACGCCCCAAGCCCAATTCTGGCCACGATAGGCCGTGCCCGCGATCAGGAACACGAACGCAGCCACGGTCATAATGGCAAACAGCGTGCGGACGGAAAAACGTGGCAATAGCATGAGAGCACGCTGAAAAGTTATCGAAAAAACAACGCTCGGAAACACCTCATGGAACTACCGGGTTGTTGTTCCGTTCCGCGTTGCATCCTACTCAATCTGGCCCCTGCCATCGATTGTCCCAGTTGGGGCCAATTACGCAAGGCTTCACAGTTGTCCTATTGCGCTCACGGCGTCATCACACTTATAAAGAGACCAATGGTTCCCCCCGTATTTCGCGCATTTGTCGAAATATGTGAGGCGTGAACATGACACCGGAGCCGTCGGACCCTTGCCGGCACGCGATTGGCCCGCATAGCATGAGAGGGCATCTCCTGGCCGACTCTACCCGGCAATGAGGACATCGAGCCATGCATCCTGCTACACGCCGCAATGATCTGACTTGGCACAATCAACCGAAGTGCGTGAGGCTGCTTTCAATACGTTTCTGGCATGGAGCGTTCGCAGTGGTTGCTGCAATCACGTTGGCCTGGACGGCCGACATTCGCGCTGCCATTCACGCCGAGGCATACTGCGGGGAACCGTTTGGAGTCGGGCGCATCACCGTGAGTCTGTCACCCGACGCTCGCGGCGCGCCGTGGGACGACGATCGCGTTGCCGTGGTCGAACACCAAGGTCGGATCATCTACCCGGTGATGAAGAACCAGCCGGTACGTCGCATGGTGCGGCAATTTCTGGGTATCGGTGGGCCGAGGCAAGTCGATTTCTACTTCATTTTTCGGGGTGACGAGCCGCTCGATGTGGCGGTGTACTCTCCTGCCGTCGAACACGTCACCGTCTCGCCAAAGAAAAGTGCCAAGGAATTTGGAAAGTTGCTCGACGATTGGTGGGATGCCACGGCGGATCGGTACCGCCAGGTATACCGCGAGACGGAATTCCCCATCGTCGTGCAGAATTATTTGACTGCCAACTGGGCCAGACGGCTCCGTCGCGACATGCCCCAGCCACCCATGTATCTGCTGCGTCGACAGAGCGTCGGGGGCAGTTGGATTTCGCAGCTTGTGGCGAATGAAGCGTATCAAACCGCGATTGAGCGGGATATCGTTTTGGGGCGTTTCAGCGATAACCTTGTCGCGGGAGTGTCACTTCCGGAACCACTGTCGCCTCAACCTCTCCAATTGGCAATACCGGCCAGTGGCGTCGAAGTGGAGCCGATCGCCGCCCGCGTGCCGCATGAGTGCTTTTATTTCCGATTCGGCGACTTTCCGAATTATCTCTGGTTCCGTGATTTTCTCCGCAAATGGCAAGGTGATTTGGGCAACATGCTCGTCGAGCGCAGCATCGATCGCCAGACGAGCGAGCGGTTTCAGCGACAGATTGCCGTTGGCGAATCGAAGCTTGCGCGGGTAATGGGGCCGGCGGTAATCGAGGATGTCGCGATCATCGGTTTCGATGGCTATCTGCGCGACGGCGCGGCAATGGGGATCTTGTTCCAGGCGAAGAATAATTTTCTGCTGAGTAATAACCTGAACACTCAGCGTCGCAAGGTCATGGCAAACCATCCCGACTCGACGGAGGAGAACCTCTCGATTGCCGATCACGAAGTGTCGTACATTGCATCACCTGACGGACGACTTCGTTCTTATTACGCTGTTGACGGTGACTATCATCTGGTGACCACGAGTCGCCGGTTGGTGGAGCGGTTTTTCGAAGCGGGCAATGGTGATGCCCCGCTGGCCGCGTCGGAGGAATTCCAACATGCACGCTCAGAAATGCCGATTACTCGCGGCGATACGGTCTTCTTGTATCTTCCCGCTGCCTTTTTTGAGAATCTTGCCAGCCCGCATTATCGCGTGGAACTTGATCGCCGCCTCCGCTCGGTAGGTGAAATGCGAATCCTGCAGATTGCCCGACTGGCTGCACGGGCAGAGGGCAATCCGGCTCAATCCATCGACGAGCTCGAGGCAGCGGAATTCTTGCCGCGGAATTTCGCCGAACGCGCCGATGGCAGCCGATTATTGGAAACGGAAGCAGGCTCTCGCGACTCGCTTCGCGGCCTGCCGGGCTGGTTCATCCCCGTGGCTGACATGACGATCGACAAGATCACGCCGGTCGAAGCGCATCGCTTCCTGGAGTTTCAACAAGACCTCCAGCGCGAAGCAGGCCAATTCGTCCCTGTCGCCGCCGCCCTTCGCCGAGACGCGTCCGACGATGGGACGATGGACCATATTGCTGCCGAAGTGCGCATCGCACCTTACTCTCAGACTCGGCTGGCGCACTGGGCCGAGCGGCTCGGACCAGCCGAGACCCTTCGCGTCGCGCCAATCCCAGGAGATGTGGTGTCGGCCGAAGTCATCTGGGGAGGGCTGGGTAAGCCAGTCCACTTGTTTGGCGGCCTGCGCGATTCCCAACCGCCACTTATTATCCGCCAGGGCGAGGCGCGCCCCACCACTCCCCTCTGGCAGTCGGTGCGCGGATATGTAGGCACCTGGCCCCGCCCCCACTTGTTTGATCGCCTCTTCGGTGAGCCGACCGAGCCGTTCGATGACGACGGCGTTGCCCGCGGCAATGGTCTGTTCGACCTGTGGCAACGCCGGCTGGACGATTTTTTCTTGTTTTCGCTCCAACGCGATGTGTTGATGGAAGTCGGGCCTCAACTTGCGATGGTCGAGGCCGAGCGGGCGGTTCAGCTTCGCTTTCGGATCGCTGACCTCTCCGACAAACAAATCGAAACGACCATCAGCGGCCTGGGATACATGCAATCCAGGGCCACATCGGCCAGCGGCAGCCGATTCATGAACTCGCTCGCCAC
>JAKEGR010000132.1 GCA_022615465.1 Planctomycetota bacterium
AGTTCATCGTATGTTGAGAAGAGCGAAAAAACAACGAAAACGACCGGCCAGCCAGCTTGGGTGGCGATGACGCTCGGCTTGCTCGCCTCGTCGCCCCCTCCTAGAATGGCTTGTTTGCCGGACTTCCTCGGTTCGCAGTCGGCGTGTTGTTTTCTCTTGCCGGCGTTGCCCTGGTCCCAGGGTGGATACGCCAAGCCTCCCTGCCTTCCTTGGTTTCGTACTTGCAAGCATACCACCAGCGGCTCCCCTTCGCGCGGCCGTTTCAGGCTGCGCGATTGATCTGAAGAGAATAACCAGACCGTTCCACTTTTTCCGCTCCCCGCGTGCTGATTCCGCTTATGTCCACGAGAGTCAAGAACGTCGCTGTACTCGGCTCAACCGGCAGCATCGGGACCAACGCCTTGGAGGTGATCGCTGGCAGCGAGGGGCGGCTGCGGGCGATTGCGCTGTCGGCCCACGGGAAATGCACCCGACTATTGGGGCAGGCACAGCGGTTTAAGCCCCGGTGGGTGGTTGTAACCGACGAAAAAGCGGCAAGCAAAACGGATTGGTCGTCCCTGCCTCCCGGGACGGAATTGATCTTAGGGCGAGCAGGCCTGGTTCAGGTGGCGGCAGCCCAGGAAGTCGACGTTGTTCTGGCCGGCATCGTCGGCAGCGCCGGGTTGGAGAGCACTTGGGCCGCCTTAGAGGCCAAGAAAACCGTGGCTCTGGCGAATAAGGAAACGTTGGTCATGGCCGGGGCGCTCGTGACGCGCCTGGCGGCCGATCGCGGGGCCACGATTCTCCCGGTCGATAGCGAGCATTGCGCGATCTTCCAGGCCCTCCAGGCTGGTCGGCGCGAAGAAGTGCGACGAATTGTCCTGACGGCAAGCGGTGGACCGTTCCGTGAACTTTCGGTCGAGCAACTCAAGCAGGTCACCGTGGACGACGCACTGCTTCATCCCACCTGGAACATGGGCCCAAAAATCACGATTGACTCGGCCACGATGATGAACAAAGCGCTCGAGATCATCGAGTCGCATTGGCTTTTCGGCATGGAATCGGAACAGATTGACGTGGTGGTTCATCCCCAATCGATAATCCATTCGTTCGTCGAGTTCGTCGATGGTTCGATCATCGCACAGCTCAGTCCGCCCGACATGAAGCTGCCCATCCAATATGCACTTGATTACCCAGACCGTCGCCCAGGCGTGTCACCACGGCTTGATTGGAATATGCGATGGCAATTGGACTTCGGGCCGCCTTCCCCGGAGAGGTTCCCCGCGATCCAATTGGGGCACGAATGCGCAAAAACGGGCGGCACTTGTGGTGCCGTGCTGAACGCGGCGAATGAAGCTGCCGTCGAGGCTTTTCTGGAAGGCGAGCTACACTTCACGGAGATCGTCCCAGCCTGTCGCAGTGTGCTGGAAGCTCACAATTTCGATGCCAACCCCACGCTCGAGCGGCTCATCGAGCTTGACGGCTGGGCACGCCAGGAGGTTACACGTTGGGTATGTGTTTGAACGCAATGTTGATGTCGTTTTATTGGATGGCACCGGACGCCGGCCTGGTAGCCGCCGTCGATCTCTCGACGATTGCCCACTGGCTTGGCATTGTGTTGAAAGTCGCGATTGGGCTTGGCGCGGTGATCTTTGTCCACGAACTGGGGCACTTTCTGGTGGCCAAGGCCTGCGGCGTGCAGTGCGATAAGTTTTTCCTCGGTTTCGATATTGGTGGCTACAAGATCAGTCGGAAGTGGGGCGAAACGGAATATGGCATCGGCATCCTGCCGCTTGGCGGTTACGTGAAGATGCTCGGCCAGGATGACGACCCATCGCACATCGCCGAGCAAATGCAGAAATCTCAGATCGACGCCTCCAACGCTGGTGCCGTGCCAATTGTCGGTCCCGATGGCGAAACGTACTATGTCGATCGTCGCAGCTATCTTGCCAAGAGCATTCCCCAGCGGATGGCGATCATTTCGGCCGGCGTCATCATGAACGTCATCTTCGCCTTCATATTCGCGGTGATCGCCTACGGAATGGGCGTGCCCTACATGCCGTGCATCGTCTCGGAAACCGTGCCTGGCTCGCCCGCGTGGAAAGCCGACATCAAACCGGGCGACGAAATCGTCCAAATCGACGATATCCAGAACCCGTCGTTCAACCAGCTTCGGGGAGGGGTAACGCTCGGCGATCTCGAAAATGGCATCCCCACCGTTGTCCGGCGCGCCGCGGATGGGCAAGAAGAGAGCATCCTGCTCAAGCCGGAGCAGGGGCGCGGACTGGCCACGATTGGCATTATCAGCCCCCGCTCGCTCACGCTTGCCAAGGGATTCCCTGCCGGGGCGGATTCACCCGCCGCGCGGGCGAAGCTGATAACGCCGGCAGTCGATGACATCGCCGCGGGCGAGGCGAAATTCGAGGGTGGCGACACCATTGTGCGGATCGGCGACGTGCCGGTCGCGGACTACCGCCAGTTTGCTGCCGCCCTGGCCGGCCAACCCAACCTGCCGCTGCTTGTTACGGTCAAACGGCCGTTGGAAAAACAGCTCAAGAAGAACGAAATCGCAACGCCAGCCGCCAACGGTGACGGTCAGTCGCTCACGTTCGAAGTGCCCACGCAGCCGATGCGCGGTTTCGGACTCGTGATGAAAATGGGCCCAATCTTCGCCATCCAGGCTAATTCACCGGCTGCCGCCGCGGGGCTTTCCGTCGGTGATTCGATCGAACTCGTCGATGGCAAGCCGATGGCCGGCGTCGGCGGAAACTTTGATTCCTGGGATGCGACGACGCTGAGCGTCTATCTGCGCGACGCCGCGATCGAGGGGCGCGAAGTCGAATTAACCGTGAGCCGAATTACCAACGACGGCAAACCAACCGAGCAAGTAACGGTTCTCGTCACGCCGCGAGTTCCAACCCAACTCGAGTCTCTCCTGCCGCCCCGCGCCCCGGCAGCGGCAGATGCTTTGGGAATCGCTTACGAGGTTGATCCCTTGGTGGTGGCAGTGGTGCCGAACAGCCCCGCGGCGTCCGCCAAAGTCCAACCTGGTGATAAGCTGATTTCGGCC
>JAKEGR010000133.1 GCA_022615465.1 Planctomycetota bacterium
AGCCATGACGCTTGCCCGAACGATTGTTGCCTCTACACTCCAAGTCGGCCACGTGCGGGCAAATGAACGGCAAGCAGCCTCGCTTGGATTGACATTGCCTGCGGTTTTCGCTCTGGTAAGGCTATGCTCACCGACTCGCAACGCGATTTTGTCAGCCACGCCACCAGGACCATGCAAATCATCGTGGCCTCGTTGGCCGGCGGCGTCGCGGTGTTTTTCGCCCTTGTTTTGATTATCACCGTACGCGGTGCAATCAACGCACCGGCCAATCATCCGCTGGTCACGTATGTTGCGGCTGGTTTTGCCGTCACCATCTTTGCGATTTGGGCGATTGTGCCCGGACTGGTGACCAGCCAAAACCGGAAGTCGATCGTCGAGGGCAGGACTTTGTGGCTTGCCTGGCCTGCCCGACAATCGCCTGGGGCGGAAGATCTGGCGGATATCGGCCCAATGGCGGTCGCCTACCAAACCCGCCTGATCATCGCCGCAGCACTGCTCGAAGGGGCCGCGTTCCTGAATCTCATTGCCTACATGCTCGAGCGGCAATCGCTCAGTCTTGTCATTGCGGGCGTCCTTTGGCTGATGCTTCTCAGCCATGTGCCTACGGTCTCGCGGGTCGAAAACTGGCTGGAACGCGAACTGACGACGGTCGAACAGCTTCGTCTGATGCGACGCGATTAAGTTCTCGGTTGTCAGCCCAACCGGCTCGGCTGTGAACGCTCCCAGCGTTCGCGAAGCAAAGCATTGGCACAGTCAGTGGCACGCGATTAACCAATCCGAGTCTCGGAGAGACTCGGCTACGGGCGTGGCATGTGTTACCGAACCCCTGATGCGGCCTATTTCCACCGAATTGGCCCATTTGGCCGGCAAATCACAAAAAAACCATACAACCGCAAGTGATTGCGTTATCTCTTGAAATAATAAGCACTTGCGCGCTGTTGCCTCCCTGGTAGCCCCGCCCGCCTCGACTGGCTGACGTTTGAGATTCCCCACATTTTACCTATGATTGCATAGGTTTCTTACAAAAAGGCCCCGCATTACGCAGGGCCTCGCCGTGGTTCAAGCTCGGTTGGCACGGCAGCCCGCCGATGCCCGTTTCTTGCCATCCCCTTCGGCAGAATTCGGGCATCTTTCCGTTGGAAGCCGTCGAGGCCTGTTATGAGCATCGCTAGCGCCATCCCGCTGGCATCATCCCTTGTGCCAACACTTGAGCCTCGCGTCGCTCGACGGCGGACACACCCCCGTGCCGTCGGGGCGGTGCTGGCCGAGGTCGAGATGGCCGATGTAGCCCTCTTCGAGTTTGCCGGCGGCTCGGCCGCCGTTTTCACGACCCGCTCGCCGAAGAAAGCGACGCCCAACGAAGACGCGGCCGCGCTCTTGCCAATCGACTCCTTCACGGGGGTGTTGGCCGTGGCCGATGGACTCGGCGGACACGCCGGTGGCGAGCGTGCGTCGCGGCTGGCCGTCGAGACCTTGCAGCAATCCATCCATGCCGGCGTCACGTTGTCGCCCGACGACAATCGCGATTGGCTTCGCGGCGCGATCCTCGACGGGATCGAAGCGGCTAATCAACAGGTGCTCCAGCTCGGCAACGGCGCGGCCACGACGCTGGCCCTCGTCGAAATTCAGAACCGCGTCGTGCGGCCGTACCATGTCGGGGATTCGGTCATTCTGCTGACCGGCCAACGGGGCAAACTGAAATTGCAGACCATCGCTCATTCACCGATTGGCTATGCCGTGGAAGCCGGTCTGCTGAACGAAGAGGATGCGATTCACCACAACGAACGGCATGTCATCTCCAATGTAATTGGATCCGACCAGATGCGAATCGAAATCGGCCCGCCGATCGAAATGGCGCCACGCGATACGCTGCTGCTAACCAGCGACGGTCTCGTCGATAATCTACTCCCCAGCGAGATTGTCGAGCTCGTGCGAAGCGGACCGATCGAACTCGCCGTTCGCGCGCTCGTCGACGAGGCGTCCCGGCGAATGACGGCCGGCGAAGGCCAAGGCCCGTCGAAACCGGATGATCTCACGGTGATCGCCTACCGGCCGTCTTGAGGCCAGGGCCGCGTCATAGTCGGGGTCTCTGGTCCTCGATGAGCGGTCACGACAAACAAGGCTGCGGTCAACTGCCCGGAGGCATCGACCGCAGCCTTGTTGTTAAGTCAAACTTCCGGCTGATTGCGACGATGAGGAGTCGCTCGAAGAAAGGCGAGGTCGGGCCATGCTGCGCACAGTCGTTCATCGACCCAAGCCAATCGAAATTATGGTCCTCCCGACGGAAACTCAACCGGAGAGTTTGATTTGATCACGCGAGGCACTCGGCCTCGCGTATTGTATCGACCACTTGCTGCCGCCGCATCAGTGGAACCACCGTGCCACGACAAGGTGCGGAACGATACACCATAATTCTAGTTCGCGAAAGCCTCGCGGCCAGTTTTTTTGCGCGGGAGTCAGCCAGCAAACCCCGTGCCGACGATTACACAAAACAGTGCCGCAAACGCCGTGCCATGCTCGCCTGACGCGATAGCACAAACCGGATCACCACCGTTTCGATCTTGCCCGATGTACCGCGGTTTCCTATAACCGGCCGTCTCGTCTTCCGCCGTCGCTTCCGCGGCACGATCCTCATCTTCACGCCGTCGATATTGCCATGAGTGTTCGACATCCCCGATCCGGGTCGAACGGTTGCTGTTCGCGGCCGCTGGAAATGCAATCGGCTCACTTTCTGGGGGCAATGGCTGGTGCGATTGTGCTTGCCCTGGTGGTCGCGGATCACTCGGCCAATCAAAGGGCCACGGCAGACGAGGCCGCGCCGATCACCATCACGCCCGGCTCGGCCGCGAAGCCAATCAGTTTCCGCGATCGCCTGGTGGTTGGCCTTCAGGCCCGGCTGGAGTCGGAGATCATCTTTGTCGATCTGGTCGTCCACCTGGTGCAGATCGGCAAGGTGCCGCAGCGGCTCGTGGATGAAACGTTCTTCTGGTCACGCGAGCGAGCGGCTGCCCGGCCCAATGTGCGTCCGCGCCGGCCCATCATTTATTTCCAGCCGGCCATGAACGCCCGGCTACGGCGGCTCGGTGCCCTGACGACTACCTGAGGCCTTTCCAGCACAACCAGGGGGTCAGGTTCATGTTTTCGGCCAACCGGCCGCTCATTCCGAGTCTCGGAGAGACTCGGCTACGTCGGCGTTTTGGCCAGAGGTAGGCAAAGCGGGAGAAATCCGTTATGATGTCTGCTCCACTGCCT
>JAKEGR010000134.1 GCA_022615465.1 Planctomycetota bacterium
CAAAGCCCCGGTTTGCAGGCGGCATGGGCAATTGAGATAATCATCTGGTCTAATCTTCTCCAAGGTCTTTGCCGGATTTCACGTCCTGTCTTGTGTTGCGGTCCGGTTGCGGTGTTGGGAATTCGCCGTAGTCGAGGTGGGCGACGACGATTGCGGCACCGCGCACCTGGGCCGAGGAAGGGGAGATTGTCTGGCCCGGCAGCACTTCTTCCACGCGGGCCACGAGCCGCGTTTCGCCGGTGTCGATCCAAGTGGGTTCGAGGGCGAGGGCGAACATTGGCTCGAGATTCAAGCGATTGGGGTGAAGCAGGCCTTCGTTCGCGCGGTCCTGGGTGAACCCCACTTCGTTCTCTTCGAGTGACAGCGTGAGTAGTTGGAGCGGGACCGAGCGGCCGGGCGCCAATTCGCCAATCCACATGCCTTTGAGCAAGCCTTTGCTGGTTTTGTGAAGAATGGCGGCGCTGCGCAACGTGAACTGCGAGCGGTTCTCGATCTGGTCTCGGCCGCGGGCTTTCGACTTGCCGAGACGGATCGCGCCGTCGAGCGGCAGCATCTGTTCGCTGTGAACCATGCCGGTGGAGTTGGAGGCAATCGGCAGGCCAGCGAGCCGCACCGTGTCATCGCGTTCGAAGTCGACCGGCGTCCGTTGTTGGCTGGTGTAGATCGGATCGTCGAGCGCCCGCGGAAACGGCGCGGCGAGCGTGGTCATCTCGCTGAATTCCAGGTTGTACGTTGTGGAAAGCGAAGTGTAGAGTGCCGTGAAACGAGTCAGTAGAGCGCGTGGATAATCGGCATGCAGTTCCAAGACGCCGATTTCGGTTTGAGAGCGGACGAAGCCGATGTCGAGCTGGGCCTGGTTAATGACAACCCACGTGCCGGCGACCGCGATGATCGGCGCGGCAATCCAGGCCCATTCGACGCGTCCCAGCGTGTGAAACACGAGCCAGTTGAGCGGCACCAGCGCGATCAAGTAGGCGGCCAGGCACACAACCACGAATCCGGCGCCCGGCACCTCGACGCCCGCCGCCTCGCGGAGCGCATCCCGGGCGGCGCTGGCGATGGGGCTGAAGTCGTTCCACGCGCCGATGCCGCCGATGTGCTCGGAGGGGCGGTACTCGCGGACTGTTTGCGGCTGGTCGCCGAATCCACTCGTGTCGTTCACATCGACGAATTGATAAGCCGTGCTGACGCCCGCATCGCGGGCAAAGTAGCGCAGGTTCGTCGCGAGCCGTGCATCCAGCCGGCGATCCGCCAGAGTTGGATCGGTGCGCGCGTCCCAAGCGAGCGTCACGTCGCCAAACTGGCCCTCACGGTAGACTCGCGGCGGGCGGCGTAGCACTGCGGCATTGAAGAAACTCTCGAAACCGGATCGCCAGTTGATCAGATCGCGTTCGGAGAGCTGCATGGCGGAGACGACGATCCGCCCGCGACCGACGTGCCGCTCGGCCAGCAACCCGCCCGTCGAATCCCAGAGGGAGGGAGATTGGTCGTCGCCGGTTGATTCTGCCGCGGTGGGCTGAAGATGGATGCCCGACCAAGGCGAGGTTGGCTCGAGCGGCTTGCCAGGCACCAGGGGGGTCGAAATCGTCCAAATCGCATTGAACGATCGCAGGTCGTCGTCCGCGATCGTCCGCGTGCCGCCGTTCGTGGCAGGCAGATACGGTTCGAGGAACGAACCCTTGAGCAGGTCCAGCGAGTCGGGGCCATTGATGATGAGCTGTCCTCCCCAGTGGAGCCAATCGACGAGAGCCTGTTTTTGTTCGGGCGTCATTCGCGATTGCTGGGGATCGACTTCGTCCCAGAGAAGATAGGCGATCGAACTCCAGGTGAGTGGATTGTCGGAAAGCGGGAAACTCTGGTCGACGTCGAGTTGCACGACGCGGTAATGGAGGGCGTCTTCGGTATCGTCATACTCCGATTCGCCGTCGTAGGGCACGTCGACCGAATCGAGCGATTTCACGAAGCCATAGCGTGACAACTCCTTGGCAAGCACCACGAAGTGGTACTGGTACGATGGCATCCGAGTGAGAGGCGTCGAGGGCTGGCCGATGCTGGCGCCCAGGCCGCGTTCCTCCAACTCGGCACGGAGCAGCGTCTGGCCTTTGGAGGGTGGAACGAACAGGGTGTTGTCAATTACCTTCGGCGCGCCCTTGGAAAGCGCGACGGGCCGGTTCGCCCGCAAGACGAACGGCGTGTGCGGCAGCGATTGGGCCGCGTTTTCGTTGCCAACGATTTCAGTGAGCGATCGGCCGAGGAAGTCGCGGTAGTTGGCCTTCACGCGCTGGGTGGCGTTCACCCAATGTCCCGGCTTGACGTACTGGATCGGGGTGTCTGGCTCCGTGGGTTGAACCATTGGGCTGGCGATTTCGAAATCGAGCTTCTTTTTTTTCTCGGCTGCTTCTTTCTGCTTTTCTTCCTCGGTTTTGGCCACGTCCTGTGGGCCGCCGAAGAGACAGCCGCGCAGTCCCGCGACGGCAATCAGGCCGAACAGGAGCAGGAGCAACGCCGCCGCGGCCATCGCCCAGGGACTCCACCTGGTAGATTCGTCGTGCGTTTCTGCGTCGGTTGACATGAAGCGGTAATCCTTAACGTCACCGTAATCCAAGCCGATTCATTCTAGCGAAAACCAGTGCGGCGGCTATCGCGGTAAGCGCGGCGACCGCGGCGACCATGACGAGGCAAATGGCAGCGACCCGATCGTCGACGCCGTAGTGGAGCAACTGAAAAATACGGACGGCGACAACGGTGTGGCGTGCGGGCGGCATGACGAGCACCGTGGCCGCCAGTTCGCCGACGGCAATGGCCAGGCCGATGAGCCACGCGGCCACGACGGCCGGCCATCGCTGCGGCAACGCGATCCAGAGCAGACGGCGCCACCACCCGGCGTGATCGGTCACTGCCGTATCGAGCATTACTTGCGGGATGCTGGCCAGTGCGGCCCAAAGAATGAGTGTCACGATCGGCAAGGCACGGATCGTCTGCACGAGCCACGGCGCGAATGTGCTGTCGTACAGCGGTGCAAGCCATGCCAGCCACGAATCGTGCGGCTGGTTCAAGAGGCGAATGACGCCGATCCCCAGCAGCGGCCCTGGAATGGTGAGGCAAAGCGCCAATGCGGCCAGTCGCCCAAAAGGTAACCGCCGGGCAGTTCTCATGCTCCAGGCGAGCGGCGCTCCGCACATCAGCGCGGCCGTGGCGGCCGCGCCGCCGATCTTGGCCGACTGCCAAAGCTCGCCACGATGCTCCCACGGTGCGCCGACGACGCGCTCGATGACCTTCGCGCTCGACCAGCTTCGCACCCGGCCCGACTCGGTTGCCGTAACTTCCACGCCCGCTTTGTAGGCCAGATTGGCGATCGGAAGGCCGATGACCAACAACAAGATGGACCAGAGCGCGGTGGCTGCGAGCCAGCGCTGTGTTCGTCCCAAGTGCCAGATCCACGTTCGACGATGGGAAGCGTCGGCATGGTCGGCGAACAGGCGGCGGGCCGCGATCAACACGGCAACGGCCGCCCCTGCCGACAACAACAGACCAAACCATAAGCCTGCCGCGCGCAGCGGGTCGTTCGCTTGACGAAAACCGGCAACTTCCGATTGGCTCAAGTCGAACGCGCCCAGGGCGGCTTGCGTGTACGTCTCCTCGGCGAATGTGCGGACTTGGAACAGATCGGTTACTGAGATCTCGGTCGAGGTAATCACCGCGATCCATAAGCCGGCGACGACTATCGCGGATGCGGCCCTCCGTAGCGATACCCATAGCAACACGCGCCAGGGCGATGTGCATAACACGGCGTCCTCTTCCAGATCGGCTTCGACCGATCGCAATCCGGCGGCGATGATCAGAGCGACCCAGGGAACGGCAGCCAATCCGTGAACCCACACGGCAGCGCGCCAGCCGGCCAGCCAAGGCTCGTGGGCCAGGTGTGGATTGGTGGCGAGCGTGTGCCAACCCTGCATTCCAAAGCCGGCATCCCACGCTCCGGCGAAGAGATAAGGTGGCACAAACAGCATCGCCGTGAGGAGCCACATGGCGGGAACGCGGCCCGGCAAGTCGGTTTTTGCGACTCCCAGGGCCAGGAGCGTCCCCAGCCCTCCCGAGAGAATGCAAGCACCCGCGGCTAGCCGTGCCGTGTTCAGCCACAGCCCGCCGACCCGGGCATCTACGAGCCAAAGGGATGCCAGGCCGATCGTTGCCACGACGGCTGCGAGGAAGGTTTTTGAGCCAACCGAGGGATTTCGCATATCCATTAGTGTAAATAGGTGGCACCCGTCGGGAATAGCAGTCGCTGCTCGGAAAAGACTTGGTTGCTATTTTGCGTGTGGCGCGGTAGGCTGAAGGCACGGCTTGCGGGAGCGCCTTTTCCATATGGAGTGCAACTTGTCTGCGACCCGCAAACCAAGCCCGAATGATGTCGGGTGAAGGAGATTTGTCTTTTCTGGCAGGTGTGGACGTTCGTCGCAGGCTCGCGTCGCGCGAGTGTTTTGGCAGTTGGCTCTAGCACGGGGGTTGTCGGGCCCCTTGTGACGCAAGGAAACGTATGATTCGGTGGAAGGAAGGTTGCTGCACCTGCTGGGCAAAGGCTCATCCGGTTTGATGTCCTGAAGGGAAAGAAGTTGGGTCCAGAGACCGAGGCGAGTTATCCACGCCGCTGAATGACCTGCAGTCGATGGGCGTTGTGCCGTTGCTGTGGGGGCGCGTAGTTCGCGGCGTCTGTCCTTGCTGCGGTTGCGGAGGGCGGCCAATCATGGGAATCCAGGTCGAATGTCCGAATGGGCATGTCTTCAAGGTCAAGGATAAGTACGCGGGGAAGAAGGGGCTGTGTCCTCATTGCGAAGGGCAGGTGGTCGTTCAGGTGCCCGACGCGCTCTCCGCGAAGGGGATGAGCGATGTGTTGCAACGCGAGGCGATTCAGCGCCGACAGACCGCGTCGCATCTTAGTAGCAGCTCGCACGTGCTAGACGATCCGCATGAGATGCCCCGCGGCGCAAGCCCAAGCACGAGTGGCAGCTTGCTCGGTTCGTCGGTAATTCGGCACAACATCCGTTGCAAGTGCGGCGAGCATGTGCCGATGTGGTACGCCCGCTGCCCAGCTTGTGGCGGCTATCTGGAGCATTGACCGCGGCCCGGAACGTTGAGGGGCTGTCCGAAAATCCTTTTGCCGGCGTTGCTTGCTTTGAGCCGCTGATGTGGCTGGCTTGGCAAAATTGGCAGGCTTGGAGAGCCTGGGGGACCGCGGATTCCGGCATAGGCGCGTCGCATTGGCTTTTGCTACATTCCGCGGCCCGCTGGTGACGCGACGAGCTGTCGTAGCGTCTCCGTTCTGCGTGTTTTCCCTCATCGATTCCGACCGACTATCGACCATCATGTTCCGACACAGCACCAACAGCTTGTTCTTGGCGATCATGGGGCTTGTGGCGTCGGTTGGGTGTCAATCGATCTC
>JAKEGR010000135.1 GCA_022615465.1 Planctomycetota bacterium
AGCCCTCTCCCAGTGGGAGAGGGAGCAATCACCGCGATGCCTGGCCGCGGGCTGTAGTGGATTGCGACCGCTGAGCCGCCGCCGAGGATCGATTTCCGCGCGCCCTCGATGACCAGTTCATTGATGGAGCTGTTTCCAGGTGTAGCCAATAGCCCCTGCTCATCGATTTGATAAAGCAGTTTCTGGCGATGGGCCAGCGATTCATCCACCGTGCCGGTGCCTGCAATTACAACCTCTTGCGTCGCACGAACGGCCGCTTCGATCGAGTCGTATCCGTAGCCGACGGGCCTCAACCCGTCGCCCTGCCAGGGTAGCAGTCGAAAATAGTCCGGGTTCACGTGGCGGAAGTGCGAACCTGCCTGATCATCAATGTAGCCGTGCCCCACGCCGCGGAATTGGTCGTTGTGTTCGATCAGGCCGCCACAGTTGCCGCCTTCACAATACATCGTCAGACCTTGATCGTTGGAACCTGCTCCGCGATCCGGGTAACCCAAGCCCGCATTGACGGAGAGGATGGCCCCATTCTCAAACACCACGCGGCCATTGGCCCACAGGTAGCCGATATTGCCGTTGGGAAAAGCGCGTTCCACGCCGCGCACCGACACCTCGATCGGTCGAAGGCCCGTAATGAAGTACACCAAATCCACGTAATGGCAGCCGATGTAGACAAAAGCGTCGGTCTTCTCCTTGGTGAACCAGTTCTGGAAGTTGGATGAGCGATAGTAGTACGGCTCGATCATTCGCGCCTGGCCGCAGGCGAATTCGCCAAACCGGCCTTCGTGGTAAAGCCGCCGAGCCTCAAGCGAACGGCGATCAAACCGCTTGTGATACTCGACCGTAACGAGAAGCCCTCGTTCGCGGGCTAACTTGGCGATTGCTTCCGCCTGGTCGTAGCGATGCACGAGTGGTTTGACGCAGAGCACATGCTGCTCGCGATCGAGTGCGAATCGCACCATTTCGTCATGAGCCTCATCCGGAGCAGCGACAACCACGAGATTCTGCGGCGGCATTGCCGCGAGCACCTCGCGCCACAAATCCGGATTCACCGGCGAATCAGCGCGTTCCAAAGAGGGATAGCTTGCGAAATACTGTCCGGGAAAAGCTTGCTGGAATCGGGGGCCGGTTAGTTGTCGAAGCCGGGACGCACTCGTCGCCACGATGCCAATGCCGCCCAACTTGCCAATCCGCTGCAGATGGTAGAGCGACGGCAGAATCTGATCATGCACGATCATCCCCGCGCCGATTACGAGCACGTCAAACATCGAATGCTTCCTTTTGACTTCCTGGGTGGAAACGGCAGGGCATCTGTGAGAATCGCATCAGTTGGCGCCGCCTTTCTTGAATTCACGTTTTCGACAAGTTGGCGGCAAGGCGATACATCGTGTCCAAGTACTCTCGCGCTTCGGCAAGCGGCATCACCAGCGGCGGCGCAACGCGGATTACCGTACCAGCGAGTGGGCCTAGAAGATGAATCGCCCGCCCGCGATCATCTCCGAGGTAACAGGCGCGGACAATCTCATTCGCGACTTCGTTTGCCGTTCGATTGCCCAACGCGGCACAGTGGACCCCCCACACGGTTCCTTCGCCACGCACTGCTTGAATCGGATCAAGCTCGGTCAGTCGCACCAGGCCGGCTTCGATCACTTCGGACAACCGCGACGCGTGGTTCAACACATCCTCCTGCTCGAATTCGTCGAGCGTCGCCAGTACGGCGGCACAACCGAGCGGATGGGCGCTCCAAGTGTCGCTGCCGGCGCCGTATCCCAGCTTGGCAAACACCTTGGCTGGCCCCGCGACCGCATCCACCGGAATGCCATTGGCCATCCCTTTTCCCAACACCACCATGTCAGGTTCCACGCCATACGTGCTGTAGGCGAACATCGATCCCGTGCGGCCGAAGTTCGACTGCACCTCATCGAGGATGAATAGAATATCGTGGTCGCGGCAAAACCTCTCCAACAGTTGCAGATACTCGTGTTGCGGGTGATACGAACCACCGCCGCCAAGATACGGCTCGGTGATCAGGCAGCAAATTCGGCTGCCAAAGCGTTGCCATTGCTCGTCAAGCTCGCGTTGATAAGGCTGTAAATCGATGGGTTGCCGTCGCCTTTCGGACGAACCGCATTCTTCGCGCGGGAACGATACGAACACGACACGCGGATCCCGTTCCTTATCCTGTTCACTTCCTGTTACCGCTTCTGCCAATCCCTTTTTGCCGTGAAATCCGTGCCGCGTGGCGAGAATGATATCCGCACCAGGTCGTTGGGCGACGGATGCCTTAAGGGCCTTTTGAACCGCTTCGCTGCCACTGGCCGCCCATAGGATTTGACCCATCCGCCCGCCGCCTGGCTGGCCGCGCATAAGTTCCACGAGCCGTCGCGATGCCGCCAATTCGATCTCGGTAATCGCGTTGTAGGCGCTCAGCGTCACGGCCGACGTGAATCGCTCACCCGGCAACTCCGTGTTCAAGCCGAGATAATCAAAAACGCGCTGCCACCAACGGATCGGGTGATGGCCCAAATTGGCCACGAGTACGCCAGACGTGAAATCGGCCAGCTTGCGCCCCTCCGGCGTGTAGTGGTAACAGCCCGAACTGCGCGCGAGCACCGCGCCGGTAGGCGTGTACGTTCGCTGGCAGAGTGGCTCCGCTGCCTCGATCCCGCGGCGGATCGGATCCGATCGCGGTTCCTCGGAATGGACCAGAAACCTAACCTGATTCATCGGTGGAACGTCGGCCATCGGTGCATGCTTCCCTTCGAGTCACTCGGCGAGGCGCTCTTCGGCGGCCTGGCGAGCTTGAGTCATGATTGTTTCTATTTCGACTGGCTGCCCGGCCTGTTTCTTGCTTTCGTCAGCGGCCTCCATGAATGCAAACATCTCGACCGTCTCTGCTTCGCTGACGGGTGGATCCGCCCCACGGAAGAACTTCACAATTTCGATGACGAGAGGCTCATAGCCGGCTAAATCGCCCATGGGCGCGTCGCCTTGGGCGCCAAACGCCGTGCCGCCGAATTGATGCGTACCGTTCCGCATGCCTCGATAGACGCCGATTTGTCCATCTCGCCATTTTCCCACCACGACATCGGTATCCTGGGTGGCGGTTCGCGCGACCGATTCGCAGCCGGTCCCCATGACCGTGAATAACGACTCGACACCGTGGACGCCATACCAGAACAAGTCGGGGTGAGTTGGTTCGATGGCACAAGGACCGTAGGTGTTGCACCCAAGCACTTCGCCAATCGATCCGCCTCGCACCGCCTGCGTGCCGGGGCCATAACGCAGAGCCGATGAGGAAAAGATGGGCGTTTCGTACTTCCGCGCGGCCGAAAAAATGGCCATCACGTCCGCGAGAGATCCCGCCATCGGCTTATCAATGAACATCCGCTTGCCCGATTTGAGCACGGGCAATGCCTGCTCGAAATGGGGCCGACCGTCGTTTGTCATGAGCAGCACCGCGTCAACCTTGCCAAGCAGCGCATCGATTGAATCGACGATTTCCACGCCGAGCTTGCGAACCGCTGCCGTGTACTCGGGCACACGTTCCACGCTGGAGCGAATATCCGGACTGCCATGAGGATAGGCGGCGACAACACGGCATCCGGCCAACTCGGCCTTGGGCGCCTCGGCGTTGAGCAGCGTCGCAAAGGCAGGGGCGTGCGAAGTGTCGAGACCGATCATGCCAACGCGAATGGTCGGCGTGGATTCGGCCTCCTGGGCGTTCACGGTACTCGCCGCCAACGCACACAGCAGAAGCACCGCGACACGCACGACAACGCGACGTGCCGAACTGCAACCATTGCGGAGGGAAACCTTCAACGCCTTGAGATTCATCGAACTCATTGTAGTAACTCCCGGATAACGCCCATCAGAACTGTCTCAACGCGAGGCGAAACCCGCGATACGTTGCCGGTTTCGTAACCACCTTGCGCGTAAGCCTCTGCCGTACCAATATAACCACAGCCGTAGTTGCCGTAAGCGGCCGTGCAAACAAACGTGTTCGGACGCAATGCCTGTGCCGCGAGTTGGTACTCAACGAACAATTCTCCCGGCAGGTGCAGGACGTCGATCGGCCCGAGACGCAACCTCGCGATGGAAATGGCGCGCCCGTCGCGGCACCGTCGCGCCCAGGCGATGTCGCGGGCGGCGCGGAGTCGTGGCGCCAGGTCGAGGGTTGTGTCCTTGAGCAGGGCCTCGTGCTCCGTTTCGTTGTACCAGTCCGCCAGCGGCAAATCGACTTCACGGGTTGCCCAATCCATGGACAGTCCGTCGACTTCGATTTTCTGGGTGTGCTCCCACGCTTTCCGCATGCCAGCGGCAAGGCGGTTGGCCAAGATGGGGCGATTCGCCGGCGAGCCGTCGTTGTACTTGCCCGCTGCCAGATTGCCGCCGGCGCCGTTAAAGTGTATGTGCGAGTCGGCGCCCTCGGCTTTCTCGCGATCGTCGCGCGCCATGCCGACAAAATCGGCGCTGGTTTTGCCGGTGTAATAGTAGCTTTGGGGATGAGTCGCGTAGTAGGAGAGGACGGCGATGGGACGTTCTTCGCGCCAAAAGCTTATGAGGCGAACCTGCGGATCGATGGTCCCCTCGGGATAATCGCGGATTCGTGGGTCGGTGCAGGAACTCATACGGCCGAACTGCACCTTGCCGTCCGGCCCCAGAATGCGTCGGTTCGAGGCAACCTTTTCCACGCGGCCCATCCCGTAACCGACGTGCGTTACCGGC
>JAKEGR010000136.1 GCA_022615465.1 Planctomycetota bacterium
CAAGCTGCCGTCGATTCTTGGCGACGACGTGCGGAAGCGACCTGGCCGGTGGTTCGACCAGTGTCTGACCGTCTTCTTGTGGTGCGCGGAGACGCCGGAACTCAGCCGCGTGTGCCATCAGCATCATCTTGCGTTATGCTCGTGATTTTCCGAAATTCGGTACGCCACCGTCAATCAGGTTTCGCGATGCGGCGAGACGTCAAGACACCTCACACCACCATTTGTCGGCGTCGGGAGCGAGGATCGCCTCGCTGGCTCCGCCTCGAGCCGCCGTCTCGATCGCCCGATCCATCACGCGATGGTAATACTCCAGTCGCTTGCGACCGTCGTCCAGACTGCCGCCGAAACTGCGCTCTTCTTCCAAATAAATCAGCGGCACGGGAACCTCGACGATCCGCAGCCCCAAGTGAGCTGCTTGCACCCACAGTTCCAGGGGCATGCCGTAGCCCGGCTCCATCACGTTGAGTTGCGCTAGCGCCGCGCCGCGATAGGCCTTGAAGCCACAAAAGGCATCGGTGAGCGACAGTCCCAAACGTTCGTTCAGTTCGCGAGTAATCTGCACATTGATTTGCCGTCGCTCGGCCGGTGCCTCGCCGGCCTGGCCCTTGTCGGACAAGTAACGGCTGCCTGAAGCGATATCGGCATCGCAACAGGCGGTCACGAGTTGGCCGATACGCTGCGGCTCGTGCTGGCCGTCGCAGTCGATCGTCACCAGCGCATCATACCGAAACCGCAGCGCGTAATCGAACGCCGTTTTCAACGCGGCGCCGTAACCGCGATTTCTCGGATGGCGCACGTAGAAGATGTCGTCGCGCCGGGCCAACCGATCCGCGGTTCCGTCGGTCGAACCATCGTCGACCACCAGGACATCTCCGGCATAACGAACCACTTCGTCCAGCACCGCATCCACGTGCGACGCTTCGTTGTAAACTGGTAAGGCGGTCAGAAATCGAAGCGTCGGCATCATCACGGCAGGAACCATCCCAAGGTTGAGTTTCCAGTCTGGATGACCGCTATCTGCGGCCCCCAAACCCAGAGTAGAAACGGCCGCCCTGCCGTCTGTCTATTCTAGAAGGTGCCTTCGCAGGGTCAACCTGCGATTCCAACGCTCGTGGCGTTCCTCGCAGCCGGGGTTCGATGCCGCGGTTCGCCGCCGGTAAGGCGTAGTGATTATGCGGGCACTATACGACGGAAAGCGGGTCGCGCTCTCGCTGGCTCGCCCAAATCGCAAGTCCCGGAAACAACTCGGCCAATTCAACGGCCAGATGCTCCATCGCAAACCGCTCGCTGGCGTAATGGCCTGTGAGAATCATCGCCACGCCGGTCGCCTCGGCTTCAAGGCACGTGTGGAAATTCGCCTCGCCGGTCACCAGGCAGTCGCACGCTTTGGCCCGCGCTGATTCGAGAAACGAGCCGCCGCTGCCGCACGCTACCGCAACTCGCCGCACCGCCTGGTTGTTCGCCCCGACAATGCGCACCTGGGTTATCGATAAGAAACGCTTCACGTGATTAGCCAACGCGTCGAGCGTCGTCGGCAGATCCAATGCGCCACAACGGCCGGCGCCCAGGCCCTCGCCGCTGCCCTGCCGGCTTGCGTACTCCGGAAACACCATCTCACTCATCGGTTCAACTTGTTTGAGTTGCAACGCTTCCGCCCAGCGCGCATTGATCCCTTCGCGGGCGGAATCAAACGCCGTATGTGCGCTGTAGACGGCTACGCGTGCTCCAATCAACTCCCACAATAAACGGCCGACGGTTGTGTCGGTGGTTAGTTGAGAGAGCGGCTGGAAGGGCAAGGGGTGGTGGACGACGACCATATCGGCCTGTCGCTCGACGGCCTCGGCCACGGTCGTTGGCGTCAGTGTCAGGCAAGTCATCACGCGCTCCGCCGCGCGGCCGCGGTCGCCAACCAACAGGCCCACGTTGTCCCAGTCCTCGGCCAGCGAGAGCGGAGCAATCCGTTCCAATTCGACAACGATATCATGGACGAGGGGCATGGGCATTGACAGTTTTGATTGCCGCCAAGCAACGCGGCAGCTAGCGATCTGAGTTCTTGGCTACGGTTCCACCCGTGTCCCCGTCCTCACGGTGCTGCGTCAACGTCGCTGATGGCCGTATCACTTCCTTGGCATCTCCTGCCTCGGGCATCACATCCGGCTCTTTTCCCGAGTCGTCATCCGCCGCGTCGGTTTCTTCTGTCGCCGCCTTTTCGGTGGCCTCGAAGCGGTACTTGATCACCCGCGGGCCGTTGACTTCCTCCATTTCCAGCAACATCTCGTGGCCCACAAGCTCCTGGCCGTTGGGAAAACGGTATATTTTACGGTCCACGTTGGACCCCAGGCGATACACTTGGACACGCTGCCGACGATGCCCTCTAGCATACAGATTGCACTTGAAATCGGCGAGCCGCTCGGCTTGATTCGACATGGACTGCTCGACGATTAGCACACCGTCCTGATTCACGTGTGTCTTCACCTCCAACGCCAAATCGCTCGTGCCGACCTCCATCTCACGATAAACGCTGAATTCGTACGGCTCATCGGCCTCGACTTGGAAGTCGACGCGGATCGGTTGCCGGCCAAACATGGCGTTCTTGAGTCGTATCTCGAAGGGAATCTCGATGCTTTCGTCGGCAGCCAGCCGAAACGTGCCGCGCGGCGGTTCAATAATCCAGCGATCGGGAGCAAACCCAAGCGGCCCGGCGGCTGGATCGGCAGTCGCCCCGTCTTGTCCCTCGCGTTTTTCTTGAGGAACAACAATCGTGAACGATCCCCCCACGCCTTGCGGGAAAAAATTGTGTATCTTCAGGGAATTCGCATGAGGCAGCGAAAATACGCTGGGAATCTGACGCTCGCCAAAACCCATCGCCATCCGCCAACGCGTGATTCCCGCGTGCAGGCCGACAACATAGGTCGGAACCGGACCGACGCGGATGGTTTGTTCCTTGCCGGCTGGTTCGACCGTGACCGCCTTGCCCCAGATGTCAAACTGCTGAACCTGTTGGCCCAAGTAGAGCGATTCCTGGACAGGGTTCTTGTTCCACACGACCATCACGACCGGGCCATCGGAACGCACGAAGATCCGGTTTTCGCTGCCGCCCGGTAGCTGCAATTGCCCCAGGTACTGGCCGCCGCCAATCATGGCCGACGCGGCCCGCCAGGCCAGGAATAACTCGCCCGGCGTGCCGTCGGCGCGCATTACCCCGTTCTCGTTGTTGAACGGTCGGGCGATGAAAATCCCGTCGGCCCCATGTTCCTTGGCGGCCACCAGCCGGCGTACAAACTCCGTTGCGCGCGCCTCCAGTGCGGGCGTGGTTGAGTCGGCCGCGTTCCTCCCAACTCGTGGCGGCTCCACGAGCACCCATCGCAGCGCCGAGTTGTCACGCGGCTTGGCCAGCAACGCGATAAATTTGGCGTCCGTTGGCGGCGACTCCGTCGATAACTGTTGAAAGTCCCAGGTCACCTCACCACTTGCCGGATTGTCGCTTTCCCAATCCCACGCCAATCCAAGCTGTACTTCTTGACCGAAACGGAACAAGCGTGCCCGTAGTGCGCTGATCTGTTCCTTCAAATCCCGTAAGCCCATGAAACTCGTATCGTTGTCTCGCCCGAGTTGCCACCACCGCACTCGCAAGGCAAGCCGCGTCATTACTGGGTCCAGCAACGGCGACCAGAATGACGGATCCAGCGAGAACAGGTCTGCAGCCGCGGGACATCCATCAGGTCGTATTGCGAGTCCATCGATCGACACTCCGGGAGGCGGCCGGTCAATGACACCGACGACGTCGACATTCGACGCACCGAGCAGCTCCACGAAGCGAATCAGTTCGTTTCCTCGTTCCGAATCGTTGGCCTCGAACCAGAGCGGCACTTTGGCCCAACTCACACCGGCGATCCGCAACAGGCGAGCCATCGCCTGATAGTCGCGCAAATGATCTCCCTCGCCGAGCGTCCAACCGAAATCGCCCTGGCGTGGCATGTCGAGCGGCGGGACAACGGCCAGCCAGACGGTGCGGCTGTCCAATTCACGTTCGTCGTCGCTCTGACCTGCCTCCAAGGCCGAATCAAGCATCGTGATGACTACGTGGTACAGCCCATAGTCTGGAATATCCGGCTGCCATTCGGCCGACCCTTCATAGCCGGCGGGTGTACTGCCGCCGCCCTCCTTCGCGTCACCCCGTGTGTCTTCGACGATCAACCGACCATTGAGGGGAAACCGGACGTCCTGCAGCTTGTTGGAGGACGCATCCAGCAGTTCAAAGCGGATCTCTGGGTTCTGCTCCGGAATCCCGGACAATTCGCACTTGATGGTAACGTCATTCAGATCGCTGTAAACATTGAACGGATTGTTCGTGGTTACCCGGATCCGTGGCAGGCGCGAGAGCCAAATCTCGTCAAACCAAATTCGAGCTTTCAGATCGGGCTTCTTGCCACGTTCCACGTGCGGCCGGATGACCGCTCGATGAATTCGCGGATCGCTTGGTTCCAACGCGGCCACCCGAATAAGCTGCCAGCCCAGGGTGTTCGAGACAGGCTCGCTTTCCGTTGTCTGCACCAATTGGTCCGACTTATCATAAAAATCAATCGCGATGCGGACCTCGCCATGATCGAGACCTTCCACTTTCAACTGCGTCTCCAGCACATAGCTGAATCGCGACATGACCGGAGTCGGCGGACTCGAAATCGAAGCCGAGGCGCCATCCAAATCAATCTGCAAGCATTGCCCCCCAACCGCCGTTGGATCCGCCTGGATCGCGATTTGCACATAGTGCGGATACTTGACGCCCGTGTTGCGTACCCAACGATCCGGCCAGCGATCGTAATTGAGATCCCAGGCTTCGTCGAACCCACATTGAAATACACCAACCGCGTCGGAATGTCGGGCATCGCTGGCAGCGGCCGCAACTGGTAAAATCGCTCCCAGCGCCACCGCGCAGGCCAGTGCGATCTCAGCGATGGACCGCAGGCCACAGCTCCAGGGACGGGAGCGAATGTCGGCAGTTGGGGGGGCAATGTCGCTCATTGGGCAACTCTACCGTATACCTCGTCGCAGCACGGGTGATCGTTTCTGACTCCTTCGACCGCCGCCCGGATCGATCACCTGACAGCCCTTAGAACCATGACCAACGTCAAAATCGGCATTCAAACTCGCTGTCTACGGCAGCCGCTCCGTCAAGCGATCCAGACCGCCGCGCGCCTGGGGGCCGATGGAGTCGAAATCGACGTCCGCACGGAGTTGGTGCCGGCTGAAATGTCGCAGACTGGCCTCCGCCAGTTTCGCAAGCTGCTCGGCGACTTGAACCTGCAAGTCTCGGCGGTCGCCTTTCCCACGCGGCACGGCTACGACTGGCCGGACCAACTCGACCGCCGCCTGCTGGCCACCCAGGCCGCAATGCGGTTCGCGCATGAACTGCGGGCCGACGTGGTGATCAACCGCGTGGGCCGCGTGCCAGAGAACGCCGAAGATCCGCGGTTCGGCCAACTTGTGGAGGTGCTCGACGGACTGGGCGCGTACGGCGCACGTGTCGGCGCGCGGTTGGCCGCCCAAACCGGCAGCGAAAGCCCGCAAACCCTCGCGCGGCTGATCCGCGCGCTGTCGGATCAAACAATTGGCGTGAATTTGCACCCGGGCAGCCTGATTTCCAATGGCCATTCCCCGCTGGAGGCGGCCGCTGAATTGGGACGCTACGTGACCCACGTTCACGCCTGCGACGCAGTCCGTGATTTCTCGGCCGGCCGCGCCGTCGAAGTGGAACTTGGCCGCGGCACGGCGGATATCCCGGCGTTACTCGGACAACTCACCGAGTTCGCCTATGGCGGTTGGGTCACGATCGAACGCCACGATGCCGCCGATCCACTGCGCGACATCGAAAACGCCGTGGCCTACCTCCGATCACTTCGATCAGACCAGGCCCGTTGAGATTCGCTGCTCCGGCGCGGTTTACGAGTCCTGTTCTTCAGGGAATTGCCTCGCGGCTCGGAGCAACGCCTGAACATTTCGCGAGGGCGTGGCGGGCGCCAAGGTACACCCGGAACTGAGCACGAACCGCCGCCGCTTGTTCGACGCCGCCTTACGCAACACAAGCGTGGCTTCTGCTTCCACTCGATCCGCATTCGCTTGCAGCAGCACGCCAACGGGATCGATATTTCCCCACAGGGCGATGTCATCCGGCACCAGTTGGCACGCGCGTTCGATCTCGACCAGGTGATCAATCTCCAGGACGTCCGCGCCCGATTTTGCCATGTCCGGCAGGAACGTCGTCGCATTGCCGCAAATGTGCAGGGAGAGTTTGCAAGCGGTTGAAGTGCGTAATCCACGAAAGACTCGCTGCTCGGCCGGCAGACAATGCGCGTGGTACACCGCTGGTCCGACAAGACCAACCGGCGAATCGCCCGTGCTGAGCATATCAGCCCCGCATTTCGCCATCGCTTGACCGTAACTGATCGCAAACGCAACACAACGATCCATCAA
>JAKEGR010000137.1 GCA_022615465.1 Planctomycetota bacterium
TCCTGGGCCATTCCCTCGCCGGGCACCGACCGAAGGTTGGTCGGGAGAGAGAAACAGGGCCGCTGCGCAAGTTTCCCTCACCTCGGCCCTCTCCCGGTGGGAGAGGGAGCAACCAACTGCGTTCGGCTATCGCCGCGGCACTGAATCTTATACGATCACCAGACGGTTTGCGCCGTCCGGTCGTCGGAACGTCTCCGAATCGCGAAGTCATGGCCTCATGCCCCAGCTGCCTGATGGGATTATTAGAAATTATTGTCCTGGCAATCGTGCAGGGAATTACCGAATTTCTGCCGATCAGTTCGGATGGGCACCTGGTCGTGGCCAACTCCGTGCTGCAAGCGTTCGGCTATCCGCAGCCGCCCGATCTGCTGGCGGTGAGCATCGTGCTGCACCTGGGCACGCTGCTTTCCATCCTCATCTTCTTCCGACGCGAGATATGGCAGGTGTTGGTCCGCGATCGCCGGCTCATTCCGCTGCTGGTTGTCGGCACCATTCCGGCCGTTCTCGTCGGTCTGCCGTTAAAGTTCTTCGCCGAAGACATGCTTGAAAACACCTTGCTGGCAGGCTTCATGTTTCCGGTGACCGGCGCCATGCTGATTTGGGGGTCGCGACAGCCGGAAGGACACACATCCTACCGCGATGTGAGCTACGCGGACACTCTCAAGATCGGGGCCATGCAATCGCTCGCGCTGCTGCCGGGCGTGTCGCGCAGCGGCTCAACCATTTCCAGCGGGCTGGCATGTGGACTCGACCGCACAAGTGCCGGCACGTTCGCATTCCTGCTCGGCGTTCCGGCGATTGCGGGTGCCGGGACGCTCGAAATCGCCCTGTTGATTCGAGAATACCTTGCGGCCAAGTCAGCGGGGGTTGCGTCGCCGACATTGGCAGCATCGCCCGCGGCACTGGTCGTGGGCGCGCTGGTGGCGATGCTCGTGGGCCTGTTCGCGCTGGCCTGGCTGATCCGTTGGGTGCGGCAAGGGCGGCTGGCGCAATTCGCCTGGTACTTATTCCCGCTCGGGGCGGCCGTCGTCGGCTGGCAATTGATCGCCGGGAGATGACCCATTGTGCGGGCTTAGCGCCGCAAGCCGCCGTAGAATTGGGCTGTATCCATGAAGCGGGCCGGCGCGGCGGCGTTCGTCGCGGCACCACCCTGCGGGCCGACGACCGTAGTCGACACCGTCCCCAGTTGCCGCTGCAATCGCTGCAGATCTCGTTGCTGGGCCTGATTGGTTTCAATCTGCTGAAGCTGC
Organism: Planctomycetota bacterium; assembly: GCA_022615465.1. Taxonomy (GTDB): domain Bacteria; phylum Planctomycetota; class Planctomycetia; order Pirellulales; family Lacipirellulaceae; genus JAKEGR01. Next base: position 1,251 of record JAKEGR010000137.1, read on the forward strand.
GGCCGGACGAAAGTGAAGTAATTGGGCAAGTTATCAGCCGTTTCCTCGCGGTTAAGATTGTGATAGGGGCTGATCGTCGGCGTCGCCTGAACGGTTTGGAATGGTTTTAGTTGCCGCTGCATCGGCTGCGGCGGCGCCGATTGAATCGGTGTGCGGCGCGGAAGTTGGCCGAGTGTGGCGCGGGCCGAATACCCGCCGTAAAACGATAGCGCCTGGCGAGCCTGATTGGTCACCTGCGGCTCAGTCGCGTTTGAGAGCTGCACTCGCGGCGCGGCGCCCGGCCGCGGCAAATCGCGTGCGGAACGAGCTGGCGCGGAGGGCCTTGCCGCGTTGGCCGACGAAGGCAATCCGACGCCTGGCGCCGTGGCGGCCGCTTGCGGTGATTGGCCGTTCGAGGGATTGTCGGCGGACGCGCGATCGACTCCGCCGCAGAGAAACAGCCAACCAGTGACGATCAGCAGCGAGAGCGCAGCGAAACGACGCATGACGAGCCTCCTTCGAGGGAAATGGGGCTGGCGCGCGACCAAGCAGCATTTGCGTCGCTCGGCCAGCCCGCACGCCTTTCCTAATCGTCAAAGTCCGCCGCCAAACTTGCGGTCAAATCCTTCGGCCGCGGCGCTGCAGTGCTAGCGTCAGCAGTCCGCCAAAGAGCAGCAGCAAGAAGCTGGCCGGCTCGGGCACGCTTGCCGTCAGGCCGGCGCCTGATCCCATGCCGGGCACGGGCGGCCCGCCGACTTGCTGCTGCCACTTGAGGAAGTCGTCGCCGTCCACGTCGCCGTCTCCATCGGCATCGCCTTGGAGTACCGTAGCCCCCATCGTGATACCGTAGTTCGTCCGCCAAATCGCCAGGTCATCGCGATCCACGATCCCATCCCCGTCGAAATCGGCCCCAACAAAAGCGGCCGTTGATAGCACGGAGAGCAGCACGCTATTCGTCGTGTAGACCGGGATCATCACCAGGTCAGGAGACGCGGCAAAGAATGACAGCGGCGGTTGGATGTCGATCTGGGTGAAGAGCGGATTCTTCGTCAGGTCGACTGTGGGATCAAGGGGATTCGAGAGATCGACCCCGCCAAGGGTTCCCGTGATTGAAATGATGGGAAATGTATCGCCTGCCAACAAAGAGCCGGCGGCAAAGTCTTTCAACCGAACGGTAAGTTTTCCGGCGATCCCCGCATTCCCGGCGACGGAAATCTGGCTCAACTGAATGGGGCTGACATCAATGATCAAGTTGCCGGCCGTGATAAAACTGCTCTGATCCAGGATATCGATGTCCGCGCCCTCTTCGATGGTCAGCTTGCCGAGATTCGTGAGGTCGTCTTCAAAGACGACGGAAGTGTCTGGACCGGAAACGAAGACGACGCCCTCGTCCAACAGGTCGGCGGGAACCGCCGCCAGATTCAACACGTTGCCGCTGACGATATTGTCGCCGGCCGTAAACGCCATTTCGCCCTGGTTCAACAGGTCGGAGCGGAATCGCAGATGGCCCCACTGGGAATGGATCAATCCAGTTTCCCTGCCGCCATTTTCGACCGGAAGCAAGTCGTCAGGCAATCGCTGATTGAGAAACGGCCGTACCGGGTCGTTGATTGAATTGGGTGCGCGATCAAACTCCAATTCGGCGCGGGCCGTCTCGTTGCCCAGCACTTGCAGCAAGCCGTAGTTGACAAGCGGCTCTTCCGGATTGGTGCCAACAAACTCGCCCGCCACATCGAACAGCAACTGTTCGCCGGCAGCAACGCGGACTTCCCCCAACACACGGTTGCGAAATCGCCCGGTGCTAATGGTGCCGCTACCGCTGATGATGCCGTCGTTGATTACCCGAACGTCGTCAATTAAGGGATCGGGATTTGTCCCGCTCTCGAAACCGCTGAGCATCTCAATCCGCCCGCCGTCCAGATGGATGCGGCCAAACCGGCCGATCGCCAGATCGAGTTCCTTGATGACCGACGTGGTGTCGCCTGTCGAATCCAGAATACTGACAAATCCGCCGTTGGTGACGTTGAGAGTCCCGCGACCAACGGTGGGGGCGTATTGCGTATCATCGCCTTCGAGGTCGGCGCCAAAGCCGGCTCCCTCGGAAGCGTTGTGATAGCCGCCAATCTGCATGGTGCCACCTACGATCCACTTCGAGCCATTGCCATCCACCGTGACGGTCCCCTGGCCGCCTGCTTCAGGGGGTTGCGTATTTTGAATGGTGTAAGGCTCACTGCCAATCGAGGCCGCAACCGATGCTTCGTCACCGTCAGGCGGCGCGGCAAGCGAGTAGACTTGACCACCTTGGGTGATATTCATGAAGCCGGACCCAAGCCGACCAATCACCACCGAATGGATCTCCGTTCCGCTGATAACGCCGCTATCGAATCCGCCGCTCTGCAGGAACGAATCGTAGCCGGTGACGTTCAGCGTGCCGATGCCCGTATCGCCAACCACCACGGCATCTTGAATTTCGGCCCTACCGCCGGCGGACAGGTCGAACGTGCCGTTTCCCTTACCACCCACATAGAGATCGAAGCCCAGATCGAGGGGCCGCGGATTCTTACTGCTGAAATTGGCTGGCAAATTGGTCGGAAGGATGGTCGGATCGTTATTGAACAGCGAACCGAAGCCCGTGACTCGTACGATACCGGTTCCAAAACGGGTTACGCCGCCGACGACGCCGGAATCCCCAATGACCAAGGTGTTGAAACGTAGCGCCGATTCGCCGGAAATCAGTACCTGGCCGATGCTGGTTTGACCAACGATGATGTCCATATTGACGTTGGTCGGATTCAGTGGGTCGCTCTCGTCATGGATGCCCTCAAAGAACGTCTGCTGGTCCGGGGCCTCGAACGGATTGACGAAGTTGCCGTCGATCGGCAGTCCTTCGTTGAAATTCAGCGTAAACGGATTATCCAACGGAATCACGTTCCCGGAGGAGAGGACCGAGGCCGAGGCAAATTCGACAAGCGGCCCGGCAAGGAGCATTACGCCCAGGAGCGCGACAACGCCCAGCCACCGCGCCGCGGGACAACGGGTGGTTCGGAGCTTTTCCAACGGTCGGCAATCAATGATCACGTTGTTCCTGTCGTACCTCATCACCGCTTCTCCTCGGCATCAACCAACAAGCTGTTGGGCATGCCATTTTGCCTGGTTCACTGAAACCACGCCCACAGCGCGGGCGTAACGCGTCGTCGCACGCGTCTTGCCCAAGGAGGGGCGCACGCGCCGACCGAGCACCTGGTTGGTATTGATCCCCTGCGTGCCGCGCCTTCCCGGCGCAATCCAGGGCGGGGGCGCGTATCGGGCATACACGGCCCCAGGCCTGCTCCAAAGAAGTTCCGGATAATCTCTCTTTATCATCACCAAAGATTAGCCAGATTGCAATCGTTTTGTTTGGACACTTACAAACTTTGGGGCAGTGCCGCCACAGTCCGCTGGCGAAGTGGTTAAGAGGGGGCGGTGGCCAGGATCGACCGGTTTTTTGCGTTTCCCGACCATAGAAACGGCCATTTCAAGGCGTAAACCCGGGGACGCAGAACAATGGTTGCTCCCTCTCCCACTGGGCTTGGCGTTACCCATAAGTCGCATGATGTTCGGTTGGCAGTTCCCTGAGGCTCGTGATGGCTTCGAGGACGTCGTGAAATCGTTTCAAGCCTCGCCA
>JAKEGR010000138.1 GCA_022615465.1 Planctomycetota bacterium
CACAGGTGACGAACTCGACACCCTCCGCGGCCAGCAAATCAACCCGTCGCTGCACGACGCCCTTGTCGAGTTTCATGTTCGGGATGCCGTACATCAGCAGACCACCAATGCGGTCGGCGCGCTCGTAAACGGTCACCAAATGGCCCACCTTGTTGAGCTGCGCGGCGGCGGCCAGGCCGGCCGGGCCGCTCCCGACGATCGCCACCCGCTTGCCAGACCGCGTTCTCGGCGGCTGCGGCGTCACCCAGCCCTCGGCAAAGCCGCGGTCGATGATGGCGTTTTCGATGTTCTTGATCGTAACGGGCGGGTCGGTAATACCCAGGACGCAAGCGCCTTCACAGGGCGCCGGACAGGTCCGGCCAGTGAACTCGGGAAAATTGTTCGTCTTGTGCAGCCGGTCGAGCGCATCGCGCCAACGGCCCTGGTAGACCAAGTCGTCCCACTCGGGAATAAGATTATCTATTGGGCAGCCCAACGCGCTCTGGCAGAATGGCACGCCACAATCCATGCAGCGGGCGCCTTGCATGCGAAGCTGACCATCGACCGGTGCCGTGAAAATTTCGAGAAAGTCGTTTGCCCGCTCTACGGGATCACGGTACGGCACCGCCTGCCGCTCAAACTCTTTGAAACCGGTGGGTTTGCCCATCAGGTAGTCCTCCCATCCGTCGCTGCCGACGATAATTCGTCCCGAAGGGACGCCCGACAATCGCTCGGCGATTCATCGCTGGAAAATGGTTCCTGGAATATGGTTCGTCCTGGAGAAACGGTACTCATACTGCGGACGAAAGCATTTGGCGCTCTCGCTGCCGGCGTTCCTCGATCACGCGTTTGTAATCGGTCGGCATCACTTTGACAAACTGCGGCAGCACATCGGTCCAGCGAGCCAACAGGTCGGCGGCCACGGTGGATCCCGTGGTCCTCTCGTGCTTCTCGACCAACTCGCGCAACTCGACAGCGTCCTCCTCCGTCTCGACGCGTTCCAGTTCGACCATGCCCAGGTTGCAGTTGGCGAGGAAGACGTCTCCGGGATCCCAGACATAGGCGGTGCCCCCCGACATGCCTGCCGCGAAGTTGCGACCCGTGGGACCAAGAATAACGGCCCGGCCGCCGGTCATATACTCGCAGCCATGGTCGCCGATGCCTTCGATTACCGCCCGCGCGCCGCTGTTCCGCACGCAAAAGCGTTCGGCCGCCCGACCACGGAAAAACGCTTCTCCGCCGGTCGCTCCGTACAGCGCCACGTTGCCGATAAGGATATTCTCCTCCGGGATGAAGGTGGCCTGCTTCGGCGGATAGATAATTAGATGGCCCCCCGACAGCCCCTTGCCGACATAGTCGTTTGCGTCGCCTTCCAATTCCAACGTCACGCCGCGGGCCAAGAACGCGCCAAAACTTTGCCCCGCGGAGCCGTTCAATTTGAAGTGGATCGTGTCATCGGGCAGACAATCCTCACCCCACCGCTTCGCGATCTCGTGGCTGAGGATCGTACCGACTGTGCGATTGGTATTGATAATTGCCAACTCGGCCCGCACCGGCATGCCATGCTCGATTGCCGGTTGGTCCAAATCAAGCAGCTTCGTGCGGTCGAGCGATAGTTCCAAACCATGGTTCTGCTGCCGCGTGCCGTACGTGCCGACCTCCGGGTGCGGCTTTTGCACTGGTGTGAGCAACTCCGTAAGATCCAGCCCGTCCGACTTCCAATGCCGGATGGCCGCGTTGGTATCGAGGCAATCGACGCGTCCGACCATTTCGTCGATCGTGCGGAAACCAAGCTCGGCCATGATCTGCCGGGCTTCTTCGGCCACCATGAAGAGGTAATTGACGACATGCTCCGTCTGGCCCATGAATTTCTTGCGCAGCACCGGATCCTGCGTGGCAATACCGACAGGACAAGTGTTGAGATGACACTTCCGCATCATGATGCAGCCGAGGGCCACGAGGGGAGCGGTCGCGAAGCCAAATTCCTCGGCCCCAAGCAGGGCGGCAATCACCACGTCGCGGCCGGTCTTGAGGCCGCCATCCGTCTGCAAAATGACCCGGCTGCGCAGATCGTTCAGGACGAGCGTCTGGTGCGTTTCAGCGATACCAAGTTCCCAGGGCAGACCGGCGTGCTTGATGCTGGTGAGGGGCGACGCCCCAGTGCCGCCCGTATCGCCTGAAATGAGAATATGGTCGGCATGGGCTTTCGCCACGCCAGCCGCAACCGTGCCGACGCCAACCTCGGAAACCAGCTTCACGCTCACGCGTGCCGAAGGGTTGCTGTTCTTCAAATCGTGGATGAGTTGCTTGAGATCCTCGATGGAGTAAATGTCGTGGTGTGGCGGCGGGCTGATGAGACCGACGCCAGGCGTTGAATAGCGGATGCGGGCAATGTTTTCGTCCACTTTGCGGCCAGGCAATTCGCCCCCTTCGCCCGGCTTCGCGCCTTGCGAAATCTTGATCTGCAGCTCGTCGGCGTTGGCGAGATACCCAATGGTCACGCCAAAACGTCCCGAGGCCACTTGCTTAATCGAGGATCGCTTCGAATCACCGTTGGACAAAGGCTTGAATCGTTCAGGGTCTTCGCCACCTTCTCCCGTGTTGCTCCTGCCGCCCAGGCGATTCATCGCGATGGCGAGCGTCTCATGCGCCTCGGCCGAGATCGAGCCGAAGCTCATGGCGCCGGTGCAGAACCGCTTGACGATTTCCTTCGCCGGAAGCACTTCGTCGAGCGGGATTGGCCCACCGGCATCCGGTTTGAAGGCCATCAGGCCGCGGAGCGCGCAGCGCGTCTGGGCATCCTGGTTCGCATGATCGGCGAAGCGGCGGTACACTTCGACGCTATTGGTCCGTGCTGCCACCTGCAAATCAGCAATCGTTGAAGGTTCCCACATGTGCCGTTCCCCGTCGGCCCGCCAATGAAACTCGCCGGGGTTGGGCAGCACTGGAAAGCGGTCGCCAGCTTGCTCCGGATAGCCGAGTGCGTGCCGACGCAAGGCTTCCTCTGCCAGGACATTGAAGTCGACGCCCTGGATACGGCTTGCTGTACCGGAAAAACAACGCTCGATCACCTCGTCCCGAAGGCCAACCGCCTCGAAGATCTGGGCACCCTTGTAGCTTTGCAGCGTGGAGATTCCCATCTTCGCCATGACCTTGAGCATGCCCTTGGCAACGCCCTTGCGATATGCGGCCACCAGGTTGTGATCTTCCTTGGTGACAGGATCGTATTCTTCGACGTCGGCGACGCGTTCGATTGCCGGGTGGGCGCGCCCCTCACCTCCTTCGTCTCCCTTGCCGCCCCCTTCAGGCCGTTCAATCAGGCATTCGCGTCGTGCATGCCACAACGCTTCGAACGCCAGGTAGGGATTGATCGCGTCCGCGCCGTAGCCCACCAGCAAGCAATGGTGATGGACTTCGCGGGCCTCGCCCGATTCGACCACGATCCCGATCCGCGTTCGCTTTGTCTGCCGCACCAGATGGTGATGTACCGCGCCCGTCGCCAGCAAGGAACTGAGCGGTACGTTGTCAGGACCAATGTTGCGGTCTGAAAGGATTACCAGCGAATAGCCCTTGTCGATCGCTTGCTCGGCCTCGGCACAAATGCGATCCAGCGCTTTCGCCATGCCGGCTTTTCCCTGGCTGCGAGGCCAGGTAATGTCGATCGTCTTTGAGTGCCAGCCGCGGTGGTTCATGTGCTTCAGCGTGGCCAACTGCTCGTTCGACAGAATCGGGTGGGGGATGCGAATCCGGTGAGCGTGTTCGGCCGTCGTTTCCAGCAGGTTCTGCTCAGGGCCGATGTAGCACTCCAGCGACATGATTACTTCTTCGCGGATCGAATCGATTGCCGGGTTGGTGACCTGGGCGAAAAGCTGCTTGAAATAGTCGTAGAGCATTCGCGGCTTGTCAGAAAGGCAAGCCAGGCACGAGTCGTTGCCCATCGAGCCGACCGGGTCGCGCAGTTCGCGGATCAGAGGCAGCAGCATGAATTGCATCGTCTCGATCGTGTAACCAAAGGCCTGCAGGCGCTCGATCAGCGTCTTGGGATCAAACCCTTGAGGCTCTTCTTCCGGATCGAGGTCGTTGAGGCAGATCCGGTTTTCCGCCAGCCACTCGCGATAAGGCCGTCGCGAGGCGAATTCGCGCTTCAGTTCCTCATCTGGAATCAGTCGCCCCTGCTCGAAGTCGATGAGGAACATCCGGCCCGGCTGCAGCCGTCCTTTCGCTTTAACGTTTTCCGGATCAATTTTCAGGACGCCTACTTCGCTGGCCATAATTACCCGGTCGTCGTGCGTCAGGTAATATCGCGACGGCCGGAGTCCGTTCCGATCCAGTACCGCGCCGATGTATTTGCCGTCGGTGAACGCGATCGACGCCGGGCCGTCCCACGGTTCCATCAAGCACGAGTGGTACTCGTAAAACGCCCGCTTGTCTTCCGGCATGGTCTCGTGGTTCTGCCATGCCTCGGGAATCATCATCATCACGGCTTCTTGCAGCGTCCGGCCCGTCATTAGGAGAAACTCGAGCACGTTATCGAAGGTGCCAGAATCACTGCAATCTGGCTCTGCGATTGGGAACAGCTTCGGCAACTCATCGCCAAACAGCTTGCTGACGAC
>JAKEGR010000010.1 GCA_022615465.1 Planctomycetota bacterium
TCAACTCGCATGTGCCGATTTATCTGGAATTGTGTCACTCATCTGCCACGATCAATGCATCGACGTGTCCGTCGAGGTAGAGGAAGTTCCGCGAACCGTCTTCGCCCTCCGGGCCATGAACTGCGTCGAAGTCGTACACGATCCACACGCGGCTTGAACTCCGTGGATCGCCGCCGCGCGACATGCGTAGCTGCTCTCGCGTCTTGTCGGCGGCGCGCCTTGCATCGTACTCGTAGCTCAAGCCGTCGACGGGAAAATAGACCTCGTCGCTGGGGCACTCCCAGAATTGGCGGTTGTCCTCGGTGTAGCCGCTGAGCACAGTCACCAGACTGGGCACGCTCTCATTGATCGAAGGGCGGCGCGCGGCATTCGGGAATCTGCCTTGGCTGCCCTGGCGGTCGACGTACTGGTCCAGCGACAAACCAATCTGCCGCAGGTTTGACTTACACTGCGTGCGACGCGCCGATTCGCGGGTGTGTTGAACGGCGGGAAGCAACAACCCGATCAGTACACCAATGACCGCAATCACTGTGAGCAACTCAACCAAGGTGAAACCACCGTCGCGGCGGGTGTCGCCGTCCATGGATGAAACTCCCAAGGGTACTCAAGGCGGACATGCCAACCAGTGGTCCGTCAAGGCGGGCTGGAAGGTCCACTCGCATCTCTCCCAATATAGCAACCCCGGTATTGGGCAAGAGTTTCGCTGTCGCGAGAAATAACCTGGCGGCCAGCCAATTGCCAGCAAGGGCCGCCTGCCGTATCATTGCCGCGACATGTTTTTTCGACGTTTTTTCCAGAGTGAAAGCAAGAGGCCCCGCTAAAATGAAGACCAAAGGAGAAGCATTTGCCGGATTGTCGGTGGCGATGGTAACCCCCTTTTCCGGCGGCGAAGTGGAATATGATTTGTTTCGCGAGCAGATCGAGTTTCAGATCGCGTCCGGGACGAATTGTCTCTGTCCGGTGGGAACGACCGGCGAGTCGCCCACGCTGAGCCACGAAGAGCAGGAACGCGTGATTGGGTTTGTGGTGGAAACCGTTGCTGGTCGGACCAAGGTGATGCCCGGGACGGGATCGAACAGCACGGCCGAGGCACTGCGGCTGACAAAGAGTGCGGAAAAAGCCGGGGCGGATGCCGCGTTGCAAGTTGCCCCCTACTACAACAAGCCGACACAACAAGGCTTTTACGAGCATTTCAAACGCCTGGCGGAAGAGACAAGCCTGCCGCAGTGTATCTACAACATCCCCGGCCGGACCGGCAAGAACATCGAACCGGAGACGATCATTCGGCTTGCCGAACTCGAAAACATTGCACTTGTGAAGGAGGCGACTGGTTCGCTTGACCAGGCTTCACAGATTATCTCCGCGACGAATCTCACGGTCCTCAGCGGGGACGACAGTCTAACGCTGCCCCTGATGGCAATTGGTGGTCGCGGGGTGGTATCGGTCGTCGGCAATATCGTGCCTCGGGATGTGCTGTCGCTGGTGGCGGCAGTCGAAAAGGGCGATCTGGCCGAGGCTCGGCGGTGGCATCACAAGCTCTTTCCGCTATGCCGCGATATGCTGGGTCTGGCCACGAATCCGATTCCGATCAAGGCTGCGATGAAACTCATGGGACGCGACCCGGGCGAACTGCGGCTGCCGATGACGCCGCTCGAGGGCGTCGACATAACACGACTTCGGAAATCGCTCGAAAGCTACGGTCTACTGTAAGAGACGAGGCGGGTGCAAGCTGCTCCCCCCAACGTGAATAATCCGCGGGCTGGGCGGATGAGGAAGTTCAAGACGTTCGGGATGAACCGACCTGCGACGTTACGATTTCCGCACCCTGGTTGCATGGACTCGCAATCGAGACACTTGCGGCTGCGGCATGTGAGGAGTTGATAAGCCAGTCAGCGAGTTGTTGCGCTGCCGAGTCATTGGCAGTGACGGCAAAAATAGTTGGTCCCCATGACGACTGGCCAACTCCGGGCACGCCCACACTTCGGATGGATTGGATGAGTCGTGCAATTTCCTGGCTGGCAAAGGGTCCGCCCTGTACCGGAGCAAAGCACTCGCCCGCCAGGCGGCTGAAGCGATACACGGCGTCGCCGAATGCCGCGCAATCGGAGGATGTGGCGGCCGGGATCATATCTTCTTCAGCGATTCGCCACAGTTGCGGCGTGACTTCTTTCGGTACTGGAGGAAGCCTGGCAAACGCGCTCGCTTCGAGGTCGCCGGTCAATCCTTGCTGGTCGCCTGGGGAAATGAGCACGAAACGCCACGACTCGGGCACGGCAACGCGGTAAGCCAGCCTGCCAAGCGATTCGCCCCCGCGTTTGCCGGCGTCGATAAGGAGGCCGCCGCGATGGAATCCGTGGGTACCAACCGCCGAACGCGTGCCGCGCCCGACGCTAAGAGCCAGTTCGTTCGGAGGCAGATCGGAAAGCTGGAGAAACCGTCGTAGGCCGGCCGCAACGGCCAGGCCGATCTGCGTGCCAACGCCAAGACCAATGTGATCGCGCGGGGATTGCACTTGCACCTCGCAGCCTGGCAGGCCCGGCAATTGCCACGCAGAAGATGCCATTTCGACGAACTGGAGGACACGGAAGGCCATGTTTCCTGCTACGCGAAAGCAATCAGAAGATGTGATCGTGACGTTGACGGTTGGCGGGCCGACCATCGCGCCGATACCGCCAAACTGTGGCTGGTCGGGATGGCCGAAGCTGAACATGCCGAAATGAAGCCGACATGGCGTGCGGACGCGAACGAGGAAGGTCATCGACCGGTGGTCTCCACGTTTGGCGGCAACGAGCCAAGGACTTCTCTCACATGCCGACGGAGCAACTCAAACGCGCGCCGCTCCTGGCGGCCACCTGTTTTCTCGACGACCGTCGCCAGCCGTTCCAACTCGCCGCGGACATGGTCAGGCGGCAGAATGTCAATCCGCGTCGCCAGGATGGCGGCTTCCACGACCGCATGCTTGGCGCGATTGAATCCGAAGAAATCCCGCAGCCAGCCGCGATCGACTACGCGCGCAACCATTTCCGTTCTCTCCCGACGGTCATCGACGGACTCGATGCGGAATGCATACCAGCGACAAGCAGCGGCGAGAATAACGCCCTCGACCGATGCGGCCACGATCAGTTCAGGTAATGGATCGATCTGACCGATGGCGGCGCAAGAGAGCAGTTCCACGTCGTCGGTCACATGGAGTACCCCCTGCCCTGCTCGCTTAAAATTGTGATAAGTGACTGACGTACGGAACGGCCGCAGCAACAAGCAATTGAATTCAGCATCGACAATCGGGCCCATCGGCGCGATATGGGCCGAGCCGTCCGCGTTCAGTGTCGTAACCAGGCCTTCAAGAAGCAGGCCATCGGGCAATCGCGGAGCTTTCGGTTGTTCATCATAATCCATGAGACTTGTGCGGCTAAACACAGTGGATGCTCAAAATGTAACTGGGCTTTCAGGGAGTGGCGTGCGCTCGACGGTCGGTTGGCATAGTTCGTCGGCCGCGAGCCGTTCCGCCTGCTGGCGAGTCTCCACACCCGCCGCCCGCAGGAAATTCGCAAGCAGGGTGTAGCCCCCCTCCGTCAATATCGCCTCTGGATGGAACTGCACTCCGTAAACGGGCAGGCGCGCGTGTTCGAATGCCATCAGAATACCATCCTCAGTCCATGCGGTAGCGCGCAAATCAGACGGCAGAGGCTTTGCTTCGACGACCAGTGAGTGATATCTGCAAACGGTGAGAGGCGACGGCAGGCCGGCAAATAACCCGGTGCCGTCGTGCCGGATGTCGGATGTTCGTCCGTGAACTGGCTGGGCGGCGCGAGCGACATTGCCACGAAGCGCTGCGGCAATCACTTGATGACCCAGACAGACGCCCAACATCGGGTACTCGCGGTACAACGAGCGGGTGATCTCCAGCGATGCGCCGGCCTCTACGGGTGTACATGGTCCGGGCGAGAGAACAATGGCGGCTGGCTGCATTTCACGAATGACGCCGATGTCGATCGTGTCGTTCCGGACAACGCAAGTCTCCTGCCCCAGCCGCTCAAAATAGCGAGCAAGGTTATGCACGAAGCTGTCGTAGTTGTCAATGAGCAGTAGCACGGCGCGAAGCCTTCTCGTTTCCAATCAATGGATGTCTGGACGCATAATAAACCCGCAATGGTTGCAGCAAGCGACCGTTCCTCGGGTTCCCGTCGGTTCCCCCCGGGACCATTCGCCGCGCCGGCCTCAGTGGGATTTCAAGGCCCGCAGCAACCCTTGCGCCTTGTGCCAGGTTTCCTCGAGTTCGTCCGACGGATCGGATTGGGCGACGATTCCACCGCCGACCGGTAGCTGCCACCAACCACGACCCGCGGTGATTGTTCTAATCAGAATACTCGTGTCCATTCGGCCATCCAAGCCAATGTAGCCGAACGAGCCGCA
>JAKEGR010000011.1 GCA_022615465.1 Planctomycetota bacterium
ACGCAGCGCACCGATATCCCCTGTCGCCGCCGCGCCAAGCCAAGCTGATGCAACTTCCGCACTCCAGCCACTACGTCGAGCGAAGGACTTTCGCCATGAACACTCTCATCTTCCACGCTGTCGATATTCCGGTCTTGTTCCTTTTCCATAGCCCCAAGCACCTGTTGTTATTTCACAAGAAGAAGAACCAAAGAACTGCTTGCCCACTTCCTCAGCGAACGGCACCCAATCACCATGTAGCCCGCCCGCTCCCCCGCCATTCTAGTATGAACAGATAACCGCGAGAATGAATAGCAAACGGCAAAGATTTTTTCGTCCCCCCCGATCGGCTTCTTCCGCCACGGCGGTTCTGCAGTGGTGATCTGGCACCTTTCGATTCTTCATATTTCGATTCTTCATAAATGGCTGCCATCCAACGAATCGAATCAAGCTCCCCCCCGATTGTACATGGCGACGGCACGGATCAACAAACAACCGCCGCCTTGACCAGCCGCGCCCCCTCGGCCAGCGCCGCCGCAACGGCATCACTGTGGCGTATCTCCACGATGGCTCGCGGCTCGGCTGGCTCCGGCCTTTCCGGCTGCAAGCTCAATTGCCACCAGCCGACGTCCAACCAGCGACCGAGCTTGTGCCCCACCCGCGGGCAAACGCCAATGGGCCGAAATCCCATCGCCTCGTGCAGCCCTATGCTCTGCTCGTTTGGAAGGGTAATCGCAGCATGGACCCTGTGATAGCCCTGTTCGCGGAGGATCGAGAACAGGCTGGTGTAAAGGCCGCGTCCAACACCGCGACGTCGGTGCCCTTCGGCCACATAGACCGCCACATCAACCGCCCAACGATAAGCGGCCCGTTCGCGATGTTGGCTCGCATAGACATAGCCTGCGAGTTGCCCATTGCTTTCACAAACAAGCCAAGGATACTGGGTCAAGACCCGCGCAATCCGCTCGTGCATCTGCTCCACCGTAGGAGTCACTTCTTCAAACGACACATGCGACGACTCGCAAAACGGCGCGTAAATGGACAGCACGCCGGCGGCGTCACACGGCAGGGCAAAGCGAATCAGGGGGGCCATACGGTCCAAACAACCAAAGCGGATAGAAAACCGACGCGAAATTCAAAGCGTCTCACACTTCCATGATCCTTATCCGTCGCGTGCCGGTCAATCAAGGTGTTCTCCATTGGAGAGACGATCCCGCTACCGGACAGCGTTCATTTGGCAGGGGCGTCTGGCGGCTGAGGAGGTTCCGGGGCGAACTCGACTTGCGAAAAAGCAAACGAATTAGCGAAATCCCTCCAGGCAGGATCGCCGTACACTCCTGCCTGTGTGTAGTCAAACGGCTTGAACCCGATTCCCAACGCTGGGGAATCCACCTGAAGGTGGAAGTCAAGTCGCTCAGCATCGACGAACTTCGGATCCGCGATGATCGAACCGGCGTCCAGCCCGCGCTGTTGCCGCTCCGCCAGTGAAAGATCCTGAAACGTCACAGGCTTGCCGGAAGTATTCCAATATAGGTTGTTGCGCATGGTGACATGGTCGTCGTTCAGCGTGCCGGCTGCAACCAGCGGTCCATCTTTCCAGGTCACGATATTGTTCTCGAAGATGAACGACACATGATCTTCGACGCGCGAGCGTTGGATTTGGCCATCCATGCTGAAAGCAAAGATGTTGTTTCGAACCTCGTTTTCACGCCCGTAATGCTGATGGTACGTTCCCGTCTTGACGTTGTAGACCAGGTTGTTCTCAAGCACGATGTTGGAACTGCCTTCGTCGTTGTACAGCCCCCAACCACCCCGACCATAGTGATCGTACGAATAAACGTCGTGAACCACGTTATTGCTGACGGTCGTCCCCGGCGACGGCCCCAACGTATACACGCCACCCATGTCACTCAACACACCCCAGCCGAGATGATGTATGTGATTAAAGTCGATGGTGTTGTGGTGGGAGAGGCTCTCCTCATAACCCCACCGCCAACCGACGGAGATGCCTGTGTAAAAGAGATCGGAGATATCATTGTGCGTGACCTGATTCTGGCCGCTTTGGCCAATCCACACACCAATCGCGCCAGGAAAGATCCGCCCCCCGGTATGAATAATGTTGTTGTCGACAACGATGTGGTGAGTTCGATTGACTTCATCTGGCGTTATCGCTCCCTCTCCAATGCGAACACCGCCTGCTCCCAGATCGTGGAGATACGCTTGAACCACTCGGCAGTCCTGGCACCCGCGGCGAAACCAGATCGCGTAGATGCCAACATGGGCCACCTCGCATCGTTCAATCGCAATATGCCGGGCACCGTCGGCCATGATTACCGCCGGAATCGCGAATGCCGCTTGTGAGTCGCCATGGCCGGTGTCGGGCAGCAGGTACTGGCCGTGCTGAAACGACAACCCCCGCAGCGACACGTGTTCGACCCAGTGGCCCGCCTGCGGATCACCCGCCAACACGATGAAATGCTCTTGCTCAGGCGCCACGATGTCGGCGGTGCTTATTTCCTCGCCAGGCAAGGGCCGGTAAAACAGCGATCCGTCCCGATCGAGGTACCACTCACCGGGTGCGTCGAGTGCCTGTTTGAAGTTTTCGAGATGGTAACGCTGGCTTGGGCTCCATTGGTTGAATGGCCAGGGAGTCGAACCGCTGAAGTAGATCGCAGCCGTTTCGGAGTCAATTGTTTCAACGCGCAAACGAGTCGCTTCCCAGGCCTGATAGGCAATCAGGTTGACGTCTTTCAACCGTGCTGGTGCGATGTCTTTCAGTGGACCGATGTCTTCGGGGCGGGCGCGAAACGCCCGACTGCTGAGTTGAACCGGCTGGCCGGTGGCTGGGTCCGTGCCATCCTCCAGGGTGCCAGCCACGTAGAAGTAGAACTTATTTGGTGATCGGGCACGGGTCGCCCGACGACCGTTGACCCACAATTGCTCGAAATACCAGCCACCCGCGGCAACTTCAGGAATCCGAGCCATCCAGTTGCCGTCCTCCAACTGCTGGAAGCCCGTGATTTTGCGACCACCCGTGAACACGGGATGAGCACCCGGCGTCGCTTCATAGCGAATCTCACATGCGTCGGTGCCGCTGTCTTCGGGGGTTAGAATCAACGGTTCCTGGAGGTGGTACTCGCCGTCGGCGATCAAGACCTGCATCGGTTCCACCAGTTCCCCTGCTGCCTTCTGCCGCCGGATTGCATTCCGCGCGCCTTTGAGCGATGCCAGGGGACCATCGGTTCGATCGGCGTTGGGAACCGCCAAACGACCGCTCCACGCGTCGTTACCGTCCGGTGCAACGTACAACGTTTCCGCGCGTGCGGGACTCGGAAAACCAAGAAGTACAATCGCAACCACGAACGGCAGAAGCTGTATCATGGAGTCCCCGAATATCTCTCAACGAGGTTGCCGCACAGGCCGCGTTAACGACCATGTAGCGGCCGCCCGAGACAGGCAGCCGCTATCCATTCTCCGCGGTAAGCGATCAGTTCGCCTTGCTAAACTCCAATCCCGGATCACCGGCCGGTGCGCCGATCATCTGGAAGCGGAACTTGCCGCCTGCCGGCGGCGTCATGGTGGCCAGCATCATGCCGCCGCTATCGGGTTCCATGGCGAGCGTGTTGCCGTCGACATCGAAGACACCTGCAACC
>JAKEGR010000139.1 GCA_022615465.1 Planctomycetota bacterium
CAGTCTGTTTTCCATGTGCGGCACTTCGTTGACAGGTACTTCGAACTGCCACGACTGCCGCGGCAAAAAAAGAAAGGTAGTGGTGTAATGAAAGCAATGAGTTTTCTGGCTAGCTGTCTGGTCGTGAGCCTGTTGGCCGGCCCGGCCGTGGGCCAGATCGACAGCTTCTTTGATGTGTTTTACGCCGAGATTGGCGGCGATGTTGGAATGTGGAACGAACTCGATCCCCTTAACAGCGGCGGTTCCGGGTGGACTGATCCACCGCTTGGCCCGTGGATTGCGTATCCGGGTTTGGAACCACAGGAGGATGGATGGGGCAACCTGAACCAGTTTCCCTCTTGGTGGAACCAATGGTTCTACGACGGAAATTACCGTCCCGGGAGGCATAAAGAGGTCGACCTTGTGTTCGACTATCAACTGCTGAACCCTACTGCGCGAGGCGGCGCCAACATCGTGATCAACTGGTCCTGGCCGACGTGGTCAAATCCCAACGCACCTCCGCTCGACAATCAGTACATTGGGCGTGCGGAAGTTGGTCGGGTGTGGCTGGAAGGGGGATTGCCCGGAGGGCACTTCGCCGGTCACTTCGATCTGCGCCTTTTGGGGGTGCCCTTTAATCCCGAATGGGTTTCCATCGACGTGACGGGATATAACGTCGCGATACTCAACGGCCATTTCGACCACTATTGCATTCCCGAGCCGGGGACCGCGATGTTGCTGATGTTGGGTGCTGTCGGCGTCCTGATGATTTCACGGCGTGCTTAGATTTCGCCCGTACGCGGTGCATCGCCCGCAGTGGATGCGCCGCGTACGCTTTTCTGTTGTTTTGTGCCCGCCGCGTCCGTAGCCGAGTTTCTCCGAAACTCGGTTCTTTCCGAGTCTCGGAGAGACTCGGCTACAAATCACACTCGTTCGAAGACTACCGCGATGCCTTGGCCGACGCCGATGCACATCGTGGCCAGGCCCAGGTTGGCATCGCGGTCGAGCATCGCCTGGATGAGCGTGGTGGCGATGCGGGCGCCGCTGGCACCGAGCGGGTGGCATGCCCTCGTCCGCATGGACATGCGGAATTGCGGGAACACATGACCATGTCGGCGGACTTCCGAGGCCATGCGACCCACTGCGTGTTTATCCAGTTCGAATCATGGATCGGCCCCATGTCCGAACGTCATGGGCTATCGCAATTGAAATGTGCGCGGTAGTGTTGGACTATGGCGAAGCACGCTGAACTATCGGGGAGATAGTATGCCTGTCATCTCAATGTTTTACGGCATAATCGTTTCCATGTACTTCATGGACAATAGACGCCACCATCGTCCTCACGTTCATGCGAAGTATCAGAACGATGAAGCTGTGATCGCCATTGATGATGGTGTAGTATTGGAAGGGACTCTGCCACCGGGAAAAATGCGGTTGGCTCTGGCGTGGATCGAGATTCACAGGGACGAATTGCTTGCCGACTGGCAGATTGCCGTCAGCGGGCAACACCCTTTCAAAATTGAACCTTTGAGGTGAGCGATGAACCCCAGAGTCACTGCGGTTACAACAAAGGACGACTACACACTTGAAATTGAATTTGCCAACGGAGAAGTTGGCGTCTACGATTGCGCCCCGCTTCTGGATTTCGGCGTCTTTCAAGAACTCCGAGATGTGAGCTATTTCAAGCATGCTCGCGCGGAAGGCGGCACGGTAGTCTGGCCGAACGAGCAAGATATCTGCCCTGATACGCTTTACGAAGACTCGAAAAAGCTTTCAGACGGGCGTTGGTAAAGAATGTGGCCTTCCGGATGCTACAAATCACACCCGTTCGAAGACTACCGCGATGCCTTGGCCGACGCCGATGCACATCGTGGCCAGGCCCAGGTTGGCATCGCGGTCGATCATCGCCTGGATGAGCGTGGTGGCGATGCGGGCGCCGCTGGCGCCAAGCGGGTGGCCGATGGCGATCGCGCCGCCATGGACGTTGATCTTCGATTCATCCAGTTTGAGCTTGCGGATGCAGGTGAGCGCCTGGGAGGCAAAGGCTTCGTTCAGCTCGATGAGATCGATGTCCGCGAGCGAAACGCCGGCCCGCTTCAATGCCTTTTTGGTCGCTGGCACGGGGCCGGTGCCCATCACGCACGGATCGACGCCCGCGACGGCGGTCGCGCGCACCTTCACCAGCGGCTTGAGGCCGAGACGCTGCGCGCTCTGCTGGCTCATGATGAGCAGCGCGGCCGCGCCATCGTTGAGCGGCGAACTGTTGCCGGCCGTCACCGTGCCGAGACCGGGCACGAACGCCGGCTTCAACGCGGCGAGCGTCTCCAGCGAAGCATCCGCTCGAATGCATTGATCGCGTTCGACGAGGACGCGATCGCCCGCATCGTCGCGACCCCAGATGGGTACGATTTCGCGGGCAAATTTCCCCGCCACCGTCGCGGCCTCCGCCTTCTGGTGGCTGGCGAGCGCAAACGCATCCTGTGCTTGGCGCGAGATGCCTTGCGATTGGGCCAGGAATTCGGCCGTGAAGCCCATCATCATGGCGGCCTTGCTGGTCCGCGAGAATAGCTTGGGATTGAGATCAAGGTCGGCGTCCATCGCAATGTGGTGCATGTGCTCGAGACCACCGACGATCTGCACGTCCTCGGCCTCGGCGACGATGGCGTGCGACGCCTGGGCGAGAGCCTGCAAGCTGCTGCCGCAGAGACGATTGACCGTGGCGCCGCCCGCTTCGATCGCGACTCCGGCCATCAGGCCGACCATCCTGGCCACATTGAACCCCTGCTCGAGTTGCTGCTGCGTGTTGCCCAGGACCACGTCTTCAATCACGGCCGGATCGATCCCGGTACGACTTATCAGGGTCTTGCACACTTCCACGGCCATATCGTCGGAGCGGACGCCGCGAAACGTACCTTTTTCCGGATGGGCCCGACCGATCGGCGTACGGCAGCAATCAACAATAACAGCAGTTTTCATGGTTCAAACTAAAGGGATTTACCGCGGAGACACAGAGAACACGGAGCAGAAAGTCTGATTAGCAGCCAGGGACTCGAATCATTTTCTATCGACCCTGCTGCAAGACATAAACCTCCGAGTCCTCGGTGCCGGCGTGGTGGGGCTTAATCGTAGAAACGTGAGTTGGTTTCGGCGAGGCGGGTGAGCATCGACGTTGGTTCGTAGCGTTTGCCGAGGGCGCGATAGGGCTGAAGCTTTTCGACGATTTTCCGCGAACCGACCTGATCCGCCCAGAAAAACAGGCCGCCGTGGAAGGGCGGAAAGCCGATGCCGAAAATCAGCGCGAGATCGACATCACGCACATCGCGCACCAGATCGTCTTCGAGGATCCGCGTGGCCTCGAGAAGCATCGGCAGGAACAGCCGGTCGGTGATCTCCGCCTGGTTGAATTCATGCTGTTTGCCGGTGCGGCATTCGTCGATCAGCCCGGCGACTTTATCGCTCTGGCTGCCGCGGGGCGGTTTGCCGCCTCTGGCGGGCGCGTAATCGAAGAAGCCGGCGCCTGCCTTTTGGCCAAGCCGCCCGGCATCGAAGAGCTTCTGCACGACCGCAGCGGACACGACGCGATCGGGAAACGCCTCGGCCATGACGCGACCCGCATGGACCGCCACGTCGAGGCCCACCACGTCGAACAAGGTAAATGGCCCCATCGGCATGCCAAATGCCTTGGTGGCACGTTCGATGGCCTCGATGCTCGCGCCTTCGCAAAGCATGAGAGCCGCTTCGTTCATGTAAGGCAGCAGCAGTCGGTTGACGAGGAAGCCTGGCCCGTCATTCATAACGATCGGCGATTTACCGAGTGCTTTGGCGTAGGCGACCGCCGTGGCGATCGTGGCGTCGCTCGTTTTTTCCCCTCGAATCACCTCGACCAGCGGCATCTGGCGCACCGGGTTGAAGAAGTGCAGCCCACAAAATCGTTCCGGGTGTTCCAGGCCGGCGGCTAATTGCGTGATGGGAATGGTGGAGGTGTTGGAGCAGATCAGTGCGTCGTCCCGCATCAGCGGTTCGAGACGAGCAAACAGATGCTGCTTGGCATCGCGGTCTTCGAAGATCGCCTCAATCACGATATCGACGCGGGATAGCTCGACGTCCGACAGCGTTCCATTGACCAGCGGAGCGGCTTCGACAGCCCGCCGTGCGTCAGGGCCTTTCAGTTGTTTATTGAAAGAAACCTCATTGAGCACCCCCTGAACGCCGCGCGCCAGTGCCTCTTGATTCGCATCTCTCAGCACCACGGGGATGCCTCGTTTGACGTTTGCCGCGGCCATCCCTTGCCCCATGATGCCCGCGCCAACGATGCCCGCCGACGTGATCTTTTTCCGCGGGATCTGTTTCTCGCCGGCGACTCCCGACAAACCAGAATCTTTCTTGTTGTTATCCCTCAGAAAGAAGACGTTCAACAGCGCGCGATTGACCGGCGTGCCAAACAGTTTTGCAAATTCCTCGGCCTCAGTGACGCAGGCGTTTTTAACATCCGTCTTGACCGACGCAAGCATCATGTTGAGAGCGGCCAGGGGCGCCGGATAGTGACCCTTGGTTTGTTGTTGGATGTAGGCGCTGGCCATTGCTCCGAGGAAGGCCAACTCGGTATCGCCGATTGGAACCGGGGAAGACCATCGCTCCCGGTCACAACGATAATCGCCCGACTTCTGCTCGGCGCGAATCATGCGGATCGCCGCCGTCAGAAGCGAATCCGCATCGGGGGCAACCACGTCGTTCGCCAACCCCATGGTTGCCATCGTGCGAGCGTCGATCGTTTCTCCGCCGGTGACCAACTCGAGGGCGTTCGACAGGCCAATCATGCGTGGAATGCGGGCAGTGCCTCCCCAGCCAGGAAACAGGCCCAGCTTGACTTCGGGAAAACCATAAGCGGTCCTGTCGCTGTTCGTGACAACGCGGCGGTCGCACCACATGGACATCTCCGCGCCGCCGCCGACGCAGATGCCGTCGATGGCTGCTACGGTAACGTAATCGCAACTTGCCAGCCGAGCGAACAACTCCTGCCCGCGACGACAATAATCGCTGATGTCTTTCTGGGGCCTGTCGACCCAGGCGACAAACTCATTGAGATCCGCCCCAACGACGAAACTGCCCGGTTTGGCCGATCGGATAATCAGGCCGGCAAGATCGCCGCGGGCGTCGAGTTTGTCGAAATGTTGCTCAAAAGAATCGAGGACATGTCGCGAGAGGATGTTGGCGCTTGCTTGCGGATCATCAAGCGTCAGTACGGCGACATCGTTCTCGGGAAACGTGAGGGTAAGGGTTGTAGTTGCCATGATCGTTACAAGATAGCGGGGTAAGGTATTCCTGGCCAGCCCCCGGACGCCATGAAATTTGCCCTGCAACTTCTGGAAACAATAAGCCAGTCGGCCCGCTGCCGCCTGGGCTTGTGCCGGGGTTCGCGACGGATACCATGGATCGGATATGGTTGGCACCGACGACCAGGAACGTGAACCGGTCAAATCATCCCCAGGCGGAACAATTGCCTGTAGCGGATGGTGGCGTTTGCCATTGTTGTTGACGGTCGTACTGGCAGCGATCTTGTTGCTGCGTGGCCGGGGAATCCGCAAGGAGATTCCGGTCCCTGCCGGCGGCACGGCCGCCGAGGAGTCAACCCGCGATTTTCCCGCACAAAATCAGGCCGACCGATCTGAAAACGAACCGACTGGCATGACCGTGTCGCTCGGGATCGATTTTGGAGATGGCAGCATTCGCGAATTCGATGCGATCGCGTGGCAAGAAGGATTGACCGTGGCCGAGGTTTTGGCGGCGGCCGGCCGTGCCGACAAGCGTCTCAAGGTGGTGCATCATGGCTCGGGTGCAGAGGCATTTCTTACGGAATTGGGGGGGCTGGCCAACGAAGGCGCTGGCGGGCGCAACTGGACTTATGCCGTGAATGGCAAGCCGGCGGATCGGAGTTTCGCGGTATATCCGTTGCGGCCGGGAGATCGCATCTTGTGGAGCTTTACGGCGCTGCGGTAAAATGCCCCAAAGGATTCCGGAACGGCCAAGCTTTAGTCATGAGATCAATTTGCCTGGAGTTGAAAGATGATTCGTGATCGCCAGCAATCGGTACAAGATGTGTTTGTCTTCGGATTATTGATCGCCATTGGGGTCGCGGGGCGCTGGGCGCAGCCAGAGTGGTGTTTCACGCCGACTGCGGCGGCAGCCGTGTTTGCTGGCTGCTATTTCTCGCGCGCGGCAACTGCGGCGATGGTGCCGCTGGCAATTCTGGCGATTAGCGATTTGGTGCTTCCCGCCTACGATAATGTGCCCGTGCTGATTGCCACCTACGGCACCATGACGCTGGCCGTGTTTCTCGGCCGGTTGTTGCGGGGCCAGCACGCGGCAACCTCGGTGGCGGCCCGCTGGGCGATGTGTGGTTTACTTCCGGCGACGCTGTTCTTCCTGGTCACCAACTTCGCCGTCTGGGCGTTTCAAAGCGATTACCCAAAGACGTTCGCCGGTTTGGGCCAGTGCTATTTGCGGGCAGTGCCGTTCTTTCGCTGGATGGTGGCAGGCGATCTGTTCTACCTGGCCGTGCTGTTTGGCTGTGCAATGCTCGCGAGAGTGCGCTTTGCCGGTAAAGCACGCGAAGTCGTCCGCTGCTAGCGAACTGCCGGCGGAGTTTCCGCGGCCGACGGGTTCTCCGCTGCCGGCGCAGTGGGAGAAGCTTCTGCCGGCGCGGCAGATGCTTCCGTGGGCGACTCGGCAGCCGGTGCGGCAAACTCATCTTCCGCTGTTTCTCCTGCGCCCTTCGGAGCGGCCGTGCGATGGATCGCGTCGACCATCGTTTGGATTTTCCTGGTAACATCTAGATCGATCGTGTTCTTATTCGACGCGGCAGTGACAACATCGTTCATCGTCGTGACGATCGCATCGATTGTCGCCTGCGACTCCGCGGGGGCGATTGGTTTGACCGCGATGAGTCCGGTGCGCAAGTCGATGACGCGAGAGAGAACCTGGCGGCGATCAAACTGAATCGCCTCACCAAAGGCGCCGCCCCCAGAACCTCCCCGATAGCCCCCTTCACCACCATAGGCACTGCGCGCCGAGCCGATGCCGCCGATGCTCAAATCCTCGAACTCGGTCGCACGGCGGGTTTCGTCAGCGCTCAAATCGCGGCCCAGGGCGAAGAGCGTATTGGCAGTCGCCAGGCCATCGACTTTGCCGCCTTCGTACTTGATGCTTGCAAGCTGAGAGGCGACGGCGCAGCGGTTGTCGATGCCGAATTCCTGATTCGCGATGAGCTTCAGGAGCGCTTGGTGAACCTGATTCTCTGGACCAACGGCGCCCAGCCTGGCGAGCATCCGCGCCGCCTGCAACTGGATCCAGCGGAAAACCTCGCGGTTGACGCCCGCGATCGGCGTCTCTCGGTTGGCGATTTTCAACCCTTCCTGGGTCATCTTCGTGATCGCCTCGGCTGGCAGGGACTCGCGGTATTGCGCGTGGCGTTCCAGACCCACCAACGCACCAACCATCAACGCGGGCGGAACCGACTTGTCGGCGTTGGCGGCCTCGAGAACTTTCGCCAGAAATTCATTGGCCTGCGGCAAGGGCTTCGGCGGGCGGCGATTGGCGCCCGCTTCGATCGCATATTGATCGTCGAGCTGGCCGATCACAAGAATCGCATTGTAACGTGCAGCCGGATGATAGGGCGGCTGCCCCTTGCTCCCCACGATCGGAACCATCGCTTGGAACGCCATGCCGGTCAGATCCCGCTGGAGCGGTTCGCTATTGGTCGCCCACAAATAGCGCGCAAATAACTCGTATCTCAGCTTGCCAAGTTCTTCAAGAGCCTGCGGCTCGGTACGCGTCATCGCGGGAAAATAGTACTTCGTGAAGAACTCGTCGAACTTGGCCCGGTCGGCGGCATAACTGGCCGGGTCTTTGAGCGCGCGTTGCGCGGTGGTCCGATTCATGCGCGCTTTATCGTCGATCGGGTCCGTGCGATATTGCTGCGCGGCGGCTGCCGAGCATAAACCGGCCAGCAGGGCGGCGACCAGCAGCCGTCGGCCGGAAGCATTTCGCGGCGATGATAAAGCCAATTGTGGAGCAATCACTTGACCCACGAATACGGCAAAACGCCGAACCGTTCGCATCGCGCCGACTCCTCTGCTCGAACCAATTTTGCTGACGACGATCGACTGACTGTACAAACTCCCATTTTCACTGTACCAAGAGACGGGTAGGCATTCAAGTTTTTGCCGGGCGACGCCGCGTCAGGGCCGCGGGGGCTTGTGGCCGCTAGGCGTTGAAACGTGCGGCACGGCCGGCTTGATTGCGTCACGTTTTCAAGGTTTCTCCATCGTTTGCCATGACACTTCTCTACTACGATCCACGGTTCTTGGACCACGAGACAGGCCAACACCCGGAACAGCCCGAACGGCTGCGGCG
Organism: Planctomycetota bacterium; assembly: GCA_022615465.1. Lineage (GTDB taxonomy): Bacteria > Planctomycetota > Planctomycetia > Pirellulales > Lacipirellulaceae > JAKEGR01. The sequence continues at coordinate 8,392 of JAKEGR010000139.1, forward strand.
GATCATGGCCCGCCTGGAGGAGACGGGCCTCGTGGCCAGGTGCGTGCGGCCACAATGGGAACCGGCATCCCGCGAGCGACTCGAACGCGTGCATCGGCCGTCCCACCTGGAACACGTGGCGTCGGTCGCCGGGCGCGGCGGCGGAATGCTCGACCCGGATACCGTCGTTAGCTCCGCCTCATTCGAGGTCGCTCGCATTGCGGCCGGCGCGGCCTGCGACGCGGTCGACCGTGTGTTGCGGGGCGAGGCGAAAACAGCCCTGTGCCTTGTGCGGCCGCCCGGCCATCATGCGCTTCCTGAATGCGCCATGGGCTTTTGCCTTTTCAATAATATAGCCGTCGCGGCCCGCGTCGCAACGGACGAGCATCGGCTCAATCGTGTTCTCATCGTCGATTGGGACGTGCATCACGGCAACGGCACCCAGTACGTGTTCTACCGTGACGGCCGCGTTGGCTTTTTCTCGGCCCACCGCTGGCCATTCTATCCGGGGAGCGGTGCAGTCGATGAAATCGGCGAGGGCGATGGCTTGGGCGCGACGCGGAATCTGCCTGTTGCTTTCGGTACCCCGCGCGATCGCTATCGCGAACTGTTTGCCAGGGAACTGGAGGATTTCGCCGCCCACATTCGGCCGCAACTCGTGCTCATTAGCGCGGGGTTCGACGCCCACCGCGCCGATCCCGTCGGGTCGCTTGGCCTGGAGGTCGAGGATTTCGCCGAATTAACCCAAATGGTTCTCGCGGTCGCCGAGCAGCACGCCGACGGCCGCGTCGTGAGTATTCTCGAAGGCGGCTACAACACGCAGGCACTGGCATGCTGTGTCGAGGCGCACCTGCGAGAACTACTCTGTCTGTAGCCGAGTCTCTCCGAGACTCGGAAAGAACCGAGTTTCGGAGAAACTCGGCTACGGACGCGGCGGACGCAAAACAACACCGGGGCCGATTGGCTGGCTACGTTGGCGTTGCATCGTGCGCCAAAGTCGTACGCGCGAGAATTGACCGCGGAAAAATGATCGACGTGGTGGACCCGAAATCAAGCACGTCATCGATCGCATTATCGCCGATTGTCCGCATTTGCGATTGGCCACCGAAATTGTTTACCCGCCTGGCTATTGACCGGCCGGTTTTCTCTGCGGTCGTGGCCTCCTTCGATACAGCGACAACGCGACCAACTCACGAGGATGTACTCGCCCCGAAGCGAACCTGCATCCGCATGCTCAAACTGGACGAATCCAAGATCAACGTCCATGGCAGCGCGATCGCCATTGGCCATCCGCTCGGCGCCAGCGGCGCCCGCATCGCCACCACGCTCATCCAGGCGATGCTCGACCGCGATGCCAACCTGGGTCTGGCCACGATGTGCATCGGCGTCGGTCAAGGCATCGCGGTAGTCTTCGAACGGGTGTGATTTGTAGCCGAGTCTCTCCGAGACTCGGAAAGAACCGAGTTTCGGAGAAACTCGGCTACGGACGCGGCGGACGCAGCACAACAGAAAAGCCTACGCGGCGCATCGCGTGGGCAATGCACCGCGTACGGGCAAAATCTAAGCAC
>JAKEGR010000140.1 GCA_022615465.1 Planctomycetota bacterium
CCGACTCCACGCGGCAGTGCCGCCAATTGGTCCCGACTCATCAGATCTCCTCCCAGAAAAAGTGGAATCAAAAACCGAAAACACCCCTGGCGACACGCCGCAACGCCGCGGTGCCAACTCACCGGTTTCCTCTATATTTTCCGAGTTCCAAAATCCCAAACTTGCGATGAAGGCAAACAAAAAAGGCCCGCCGAGGTGAATACCTCGGGGACCCTTTGGAATTTCAGAATACTCGTTAGCTATTCTCTATCGATGAGCAACAAAACGACGGCGGGACAAACAACGCCCGCCCAACTGCGGGAGCGAACCGGCACACAGTTCTGATTATACCGCAACGGAACCCCGCGTCAATGCTTTTCAGGAGGTTGGCCAGATCGCCAAATTGATGAGGGTGTCCGGAAATTGGCAGTCACATAGCGACTGACAGTTGAGACGATATCATGCGATTCAATAAGAACGTTGACGACGACGGTACTCCCGCCCTGCTGGGCGCCCGGTTCAGGATATGCCGATGCTAACGGACGTGGTCAACACTCCAATCGAGTGACGTGGCTCGCCAAGTCTCAATAAGGTCGGCAAACTATGCCGATCTGGTCGGATGTGCTAGGCTCACAGTGGGCGCGAACTGAATCCAGTTGCGGCCCGAAAGCCCGAGTGCGGGTCCGGAGAGAAGAGTCGTGAAAATCCTGTTTGCTACCACTGAAGCGGTGCCATTTGCCAAGACGGGCGGGCTGGGCGATGTCTGTGGCAGCCTGCCGCTCGAACTGGCCAAACTGGGTCACGAGCCGGTCGTCGTTCTGCCAGCATTTCGTCAGGCCCTCACATGCGGCCGGCCAATCGAGCGGACCGGCATCACGTTCGAGGTGCCGATTGGCCGGAAGATGGTTGCCGGGACGTTCCTGCGGAGCAGCCTGCCCGGCGATCAGGTGCCCGTCTATCTGGTTGAGAACAAACAGTATTACGACCGGCCGGAACTCTATCGCGAGAACGGTCGCGATTACAAAGACAATTGCGAGCGATTCGTCTTCTTCTGTCGGGCAGTGCTGGAGGCCATCCCGCTCTTGGATCTTGGAACCGAGCTGGTCCATTGCCACGATTGGCCGGCCGGCCTCATCCCTGCTTATTTGAAAACCGAACTCGCGGGCGTGCCGCCATATGACGCGATCGCCAGCTTCATGACGATCCACAACATCGCCTACCAGGGCAATTTCTGGCACTGGGACATGGAACTGACAGGCATCGATTGGAAATACTTCAACTGGCGGCAGATGGAGTTCTTCGGCAACCTGAGCTTTCTCAAGACCGGACTCGCGTTTGCCGATGTGCTCACGACGGTCAGCCCGCGCTATGCCCAGGAGATTCAATCCTCGCCGCTCGGCGCGGGGATGGAAGGCGTGCTGCAAAACCGGCGCGACGACCTGGTTGGGATCATCAATGGCGTTGATTATCGCCAATGGAATCCGGAGACGGATCCCCACTTAGGCGGCAACAATTACGGCGTCGACACGTTTGTCGAGGGAAAACGGGCCTGCAAGGCGGCGCTCCAACGGGAAATGGGCCTGCCGCTTTCGCCCGACCAGCCTCTTGTGGCGATGATCGGTCGGTTGGCCGACCAGAAGGGCTTTGATCTCGTGGCCAGCGTGATTGGCCATTGGGCCGAAGTTCCCAATGTGGGGTGGATTATTCTCGGAACGGGTGAGCCGCAGTATGAGCAGGCGTTCATCGATTTGGCCCGGCAATTCCCCGAAAAAATTGCGGTACGCATTGGGTTCTCGAACGAGCTGGCGCATCGGATCGAGGCCGGGGCCGATATCTTCCTGATGCCGAGCCGCTACGAGCCGTGCGGATTGAACCAGCTTTTTAGTTTGAAGTATGGCACGGTACCGGTGGTCCATGCGACGGGCGGACTCAGCGACACGATCACGAACGCCACGGAAGAAACGCTCGCGGCGGGAACGGCCAATGGGTTTAGCTTCGATCAATACACGGCCGCCGCGCTTGCCGCCACGCTGGGGCGCGCCTGCCAGGCTTACGCGAATCGTCCGCTGTGGGAGCAGCTCATTCGTACCGGGATGCAGCAGGATTGGTCCTGGAAACATAGCGCGATCGAGTACGGCCAGTTGTATGAGCACACCCTGGCCCGGGCAGGCCACGCAATGTGCCAGGAATCGTTGTAGGGCGATTTGCGGCAACCACGCCCTTCCTCAGACATCGTGAACGGACCCGCCGTGCCTGAATTGCGAACAGACTGGCTCACCGGCCGCAGCGTGATCGTGGCCGAGAATCGCGCCGACCGACCGAATGAATTTGCCAACGAACTCTCTCAGGCAGGAATCGCCGCATTGGGCGGGGCGGATTCCCCGGACGGAACCGCGGCGGGTGATCCTCGGGCTGCTCGCGCGGCCGGGCCGGGCTGCCCTTTCTGTCCGGGACACGAACGCGACACGCCGCCTGCCGTTTACGAGCAATGCGACGACGAGGGGCATTGGCAAGTTCGCGTCATCCCCAACAAATACCCGGCCGTGACGTGGACTGCCAACGCGGCCAGGCCTGCTCCGCCCGTGGAAGCGATCGTCGCTGAGTTTCCCTCCGCGGAAATCTCGCTGGCTCCGGCGATGGCGAATAACACCCAGGCTGGCGAGGTGGCTACTGCGGCCTTCGGCGCGCATGAGGTAATCATCGAATCCTCGCGACACCTGCTGCAAACTGCCGCGTTGTCGATCCGCGAGCTGCGCAACGTTCTGGCAGCCTACTTCGCGCGGTTGCAGCACTGGCGAGAAGACGGTCGACTGAAATACGCACTCGTGTTCAAGAACCAAGGGCCTGCCGCTGGCGCCTCGCTCGGACATCTGCACAGCCAACTCATGGCCTTGCCCGCCGTACCGCCCAACATCATCGCCGAGTTGCGCCGCGCGGAGCAGATGTTTCGCCGCACGGGCGATTGTCCCTATTGCCGGCTGATTGCCCGGGAGCGCGCGGCGGGCCAACGCATCGTACTGGAACGTGACGGCTTTGTCGCTTTCTGTCCCGCGGCCAGTTTGCAGCCATTGGAAACCTGGCTGCTGCCGGCAGATCATGAGGCGTCGTTCGAAACGCCGTCACAGGCTGATAGGTTGGATCGGCTGGCCGGCACGCTCCATACGCTGATTGCTCGTCTTGAAACGCTTCTTCCCGGAGCGAACTACAACCTGTTTGTGCGGACGATGCCGTGGCTGCCCAACGTGGAGCCGTGGTCGCACTGGCGGATCGAATTGCTGCCAAGGGTGGCATCACTGGCCGGCATAGAACTCGGCGCCGGCGTCCACATCAATCCATTCTCGCCCGAGCATGCCGCCAGTCGGTTGCGGCTTGCCTGACCGCCAGCGAAGCTCGCGGGTGAGCAATTGGCTCAGACCGTGCAACCCAACATCGTCACAAACACTGTCGTGGCCGGTGGTGCATGTTATTCCGATCAGTGAATCCAATCACGTTTCTCTGCATGATGCGTTAGTTTTTGACGATTCGGTAACATGTGGACCTTGCCGGGCAGCTTGCCGGCGATAAGGATCCTGCCGCGTGGCAGGCGCGGTTTATGCCGGTCGTTACGAGGCATTCACATAGACGCGTTCTACCGATTTGCGGTAGGATCGAGATTTCACCGGTTATTCCTCTTGCTCTGTCTGCCGCTGCTGCGAGGGGGCCGGAGAGTGAATCCGTGACGCCGCGAGGCTGCCGCGCCGACGCATGTTCACCGCAACCGCTTTTTCGCCAGCAGAGTTTTCTCCGATGAGTCCCATGTTACGACTGGTCCTGATCTTCCATAACCATCAGCCAATCGGCAATTTCGACAGCGTCTGCGAACAGGCCTACCAGGACAGCTATCTGCCGTTCCTCGAGGTGTTCGAGCAGTACGCCAGCTTGCCGATTGCCCTCCACACGAGCGGCTCGTTGATGGAATGGCTGTCCGCGCGGCATCCCGATTATCTCGATCGCCTGGCTCGCATGGTGGCGGCCGGTCGCTTGGAGATCGTCGGCGGCGCGCACTACGAACCCATCCTGACGATGATCCCGTCGCGCGACCGCATCGGGCAGATCACCAGCTACGCGGAATGGCTCTCCGACCGCTTTGCCACGCCGATCAATGGGTTGTGGATGCCCGAACGCGTGTGGGAACAATCGCTCACAAGCGATCTGGTCGACGCGGGGGTGCGCTATACGCTGCTCGACGACTTCCATTTCAAAAACGCCGGACTCGAAGAGAGCCAACTCCACGGCTACTACATCACCGAGGACGACGGAAAACTGCTGGCCGTGTTGCCGGGCAGCGAACGGCTCCGATATATGATTCCGTTTCGCGGCCCGGAGGAAACGATCGCGCACCTTCGCGACATCGCAGCGCAGCAACCTGGCGCAGTCGTTTTCTTCGGCGACGACGGCGAAAAATTCGGCTCCTGGCCCGGCACCAAGGAGCACGTCTATCAAAACGGTTGGCTGCGGCGATTTCTTGATGCGCTCGTGGCCAATCAGGACTGGTTGCGGATCGTTATGCCGACCGAAGCGCTCGACAATGTTCCGCCCCTGGGGCGCGTCTACGTTCCCGAGGGAAGCTACCGCGAGATGACCGAATGGGTGCTGCCGGTGCCGCGGCTCGTGGCGTTCGAAGAACTCCAGCACCGGCTCGAACACGAGGGCCGTTGGCAGGAGGTTGCCCCCTTTGTCCGCGGCGGCTACTGGCGAAACTTCAAAGTGAAGTATCCGGAAACCAACGAAATGTATGCCCGCATGCAGATGGTCAGCCGTCGCCTGCACGAGATGGTTTCATCCGGCAAACGACCGCGCAAAAGCGGCTCCAACGGCTCCTCTCGGTCGGGTTCGTCGAAGGACCACGCCGCGGAGCAGTCACTCCTCGATCGCGCCCGCATGGAGCTTTACCGCGGGCAGTGCAACTGCGCCTACTGGCACGGAGCGTTTGGCGGGGCGTATTTGCCCCATCTGCGAAACGCCGTCTATCAGCATTTGATCGCGGCCGACAACCTGCTCGATGCGGCCCAGGGCCGCGGACTGGCCGAGGGGAATCCGCCGTGGGTCGAATTGACCTCCGACGATTACAATTTCGACGGCCGGCCCGAAGTGTGCCTGGCCAGCAACCGGCTCCTGGCACTGATCTCGCCACCCCACGGCGGGCATATCTACGAACTCGATGTGCGCTCGATCTGCCATAACTTGCTGGCGACGCTCACCCGCCGCGAGGAGGCGTACCATCACAAGATCCGGGCCGGCGAATCGGCCCAGCAAGGCGATGTGGCCAGCATTCACGATCGCGTTGTGTTCAAGCAGGCCGACCTCGACAAGCGGCTGGTGTACGATCGCCACCGCCGCAAAAGCCTCGTCGACCATTTCTACCCGCTCGACACGCAACTCGCCTCCATAGTCGATGGTAGCTATGAAGAACTGGGCGACTTCGTAACGGGTCCGTTCGAGGCGAAGCTGCGTCGCAATCGCGATCGGATGCAGGTGCAGATGAAGCGCGAAGCCAGCGTGGCCGACAACACAATCCGCGTCACCAAAGGGGTCACGCTCGAAGCCGGCGAGCAGACGCTCGAAATCGCCTATCTGCTGGAAGGTTTGCCGCCAGGAGTGCTGTTCCATTTCGGCGTGGAGTTCAACTTCGCCGGGTTGCCGGCCGATGCGTACGGCCGCCATTTCTACGACGCTCGCCGTAATTCGCTCGGCCATCTCGGCACCCAACTCGATTTGCTGGACTGCGATTCCATCGGTCTGGTGGATGAATGGCTCGGCATCGATCTGGAGCTGAAGAGCGCTCGCCCGATGCACTTGTGGACATTCCCGATCGCCACGGTCAGCCAGTCGGAAGGCGGCTTCGAGCTGGTGCATCAATCGGTCGTGGTTCAGCCGCGGTGGTTTGTTCGAGGCGACGAGCAAGGTCGCTGGAGCGTGACCATGACGCTGGCGATCGACACCTCGGCCGCGGAAAACCATCCCCGCGTTGCGGAAATGGTCGCTATGGTGTGAGTCAATCGGAACCACCAAGGGCGGGCCAGTCGACCTCCCGGTCGAACGTGCCGCCATGGGACACGGCCGCCAGGAGCGGCGGCACGCAACAGCGCGCCAGTTCATCGGCATTACTCTCGCTGCTCGGGTCGTCGGTTGCCGGCTGGGGTGAATTGAGCACGATGCCAGCCACGTCGATCCCATCGCAGTAAGTGCTGGCCGTGATGAGCGTTTGCAGCGTGGCGTTGATCGTGCCAAGAACGTTGGCCGCCACGACGACCAGCGGGTAGCCAAACTCGGCCGCCAGATCGGCGTTGTAATCCTCGTCGCTGATGGGCGACATCAACCCGCCGGCCCCCTCGACCAGCACGATCTCGCACGCCTCGCGCCAAAAAGCAATCCCGTCGCGCAGTAGCTGGGGATCGACCTGCCGTCCCTCGGCCCTGGCCGCCAAATGGGGCGCCAGCGGGGCGGCAAACCTCTGTGGACAAACCTGCTCAAGCGTTCCGGGTCGTCCCGCTGCTTCCCACAACGCGATGGCATCAGGCGAGACGAACTGCCCGCCGTGTGGCTCGCAACCGCTGGCCGCCGGCTTGTAGACGCCGACGCGTTTCCCCGCGGCGTGCAGCCCGCGCGCGATCAACGCTGCAACATAGGTCTTGCCGACGCCGGTGCCCGTGCCCGTGATAAATAACCCGCATGTCATGTCTGCGAAGCCGGGGTCTGGTCCATTTTTCGGCCATCCAGCCACAACCACACCGTACCAGCGTCGACCGAAAACATGGTCCTGCCCCCCTTCCCTTCGTCTACAAGCCGAGAAACTCCTCGCCCGCTTCACGCATGGCCGCCCTGTCCGGGCTTACGCCAGTCCACTGCTCGAGCGCCAGCGCGGTTTGCTCGACGTACAGATCGAGGCCGTTGATGATCGAACAGCCGTGCTCGGCCGCCTGCCGCGTCAACCAGGTATGCGACGTGTTGTAGGCCACGTCGGCCACGACCAGCGGAGCGCTCAGTGTGGCTGCATCAATCGGCAACTTCGCGTCCGGATGCTCCGTGCTGAGCG
>JAKEGR010000012.1 GCA_022615465.1 Planctomycetota bacterium
CGATCACCAGACTTCCGCCCAGCAGTTGCGCCCGTTCGCTCATGCCGAGCAATCCGTAGCGCCCAGTCTTCCCGCCTGTCGCCTTCGTCGCCATTCCCACCCCGTCATCCTGCACGATGACAACCAGTTCCGTCCCCAAATCGACCACATGAATTTCGACGTTCTTCGCTTTCGCGTGGCGCGCCACATTGGTCAGCGCCTCTTGGAGAATGCGAAAGGCCGCCGTCGCCACCCGATCATCCACGTCGAACCCGCCAAGATCATCCATCTCAAGCGAGCAATTCAGGCCGGTCATCTCTTTGAAGCGCACGACATGGTGTTCGATCGCCGGTCCCAGTCCAAGCAAATCGAGCATTCCGGGGCGAAGGTTTTCAGAGATGGACCGCGCCATATCGGCCGCTTGATCCAGGACGGCGATGATTTGCTCGACGTACTTGCGCGACTTTTCCCGCGGTTCGTCCAGTCGTGCCCCAAGACGGGTCAGATCGATCCGCGCAACGGTCAGCGACTGCCCCAATTCATCATGAATCTCGCGGGCGATTCGTGCCCGTTCCTCTTCGCGAACGTCCTCCAAATGGCCAGTGAGTTCGCGCAGTTTTTGCCGGGACTCGCGCAGCTCCAATTCCACGTTGCGCCGCTCGGCGACTTCTTGTTGGAGTTGCTGAGTTCTCAGTTCGCACATCTGCCCCAGACGCAGTTGAAGATTGCGCAGCTCCAGGTGGGTCCGCACCCGCGACATGACTTCTTCGGGCTGATAGGGCTTGGTGACGTAATCAACCGCTCCCACCCGGAATCCATTTACCTTGGCTTCGACATCCTGCAAGGCGGAAAGGAAGATGACGGGCACGCCCGCCGTCGCCGGATCGGCTTTCAAGCGGCGGCACACTTCGAATCCGTCAATGCCGGGCATGCGCACATCCAGCAAGATCAGATCCGGCAGTTTGCTGCGCACGGTGAGCAACGCCATCTCTCCGTCCTGGGCCTGGCGTACAACATAGCCCGCGCCCTGCATGAGTTCCGACAGAAGTGTCAGCGACGGCAAGGTGTCTTCCACAATGAGCACTTCACCGCCAAGAGACGGTTCCCCGGAGCTATCCATTAAACTCCACTCTATCCGTTGTTAATCTCGAAGACCTGCCACAGTTGGCGATATTGCATGGCTTCCGTTTGGGTTTCCAGCCGATCCGCCAGCTCACTGTTTTCCGCGCGGACGTTGGCCAAGGCTTCGCGAATTCGCGTTGGATTCAACTCCCGCAGAGCCTCGGCAAATGTACTCTTTGTACTCTCGGACAGACATGCCAGATCGCCGGTTGTCAGTTGGACCACATTCTGCCCCTTGCTGCTTTCTGCGCTACTCTCACGCCGAAAATGAATACCCGTGTGTCGCTCGATCATGGCATACAAGACTTCGGCATCGATCGGCTTGGACATAAAATCGTCCACTCCGGCAGCAATCGCTTCGCGGCGATCTTCATCGAACGCATGGGCGGTGAGCATGATGATCGCGGGCTGGGGAGGATCGCCGCTTGCGCGAATTTGTTTAGTCAAGGCAATGCCGTCCAAAACCGGCATGCGCCAGTCCAACAACACCACTTGAGGCTTCGCGGAAGCGATAACTTCCTTGGCTTGAGCGCCGTTCTGCGCTTCGAGAACCTGCAATCCCAATGACTCGAGCAAGTCCCGCAGCAGCATCCGCATCTCGGGATTGTCGTCGGCGACCAGCACACGGCGGCCGGCAAACCTATCGGCGACGCCAGTAACGCGAGGTTCATCGCCGGCTGCGATTGCCGACACCGCCTCGCCGACGGGCATCTTGAGGGTAAATCGGAATGTCGAACCCTCGCCGACCACGGATTGCAATTCGATATCGCCGCCCATCATCTGAACGTACTGGCGGCTTATGGATAAGCCCAAACCCGTACCCGAGCGCTCGCCCGCGCTCTCCACTTGGACGAAGGGTTCGAATATGCGCTGCTGATCCTGCGGATGAATGCCAATGCCCGTGTCGGTCACTTGAAACTCGACTGCAACGTCGTTGCCATCCAGGATGCCTTTGGCGCGAAGGACTACGCCGCCCTTGCGAGTGAATTTAATCGCGTTCGCGACTAAGTTAAGCAAAATTTGCCGCAGCTTCGCCGCATCACCTTTTACGGCCGGCGGCAATCCGCTGGTCTCCACCACCAGTGAAATTCCGGCTTGATCGGCCCGCGGCTGCAGCATGTCCGCCACCTCTTGCAACAGCCGATGCAAGTTCAAAGTTTCAATTGTGGTTTCCATTTTTCCGGCTTCGATCTTCGACAGTTCGAGAATGTCGTTGATTAGGGTCAAGAGGTGTTTGCCGGATTGATGGATGATTTCCAGGTTACGTTGTTGGCGCGGGTTCAAATCGATATCGGTCGACATCATCCGCGAAAAACCGATGACCGAGTTAAGCGGCGTGCGCAGCTCGTGGCTCATGTTGGCCAGAAATATGGATTTGGCTTTGCTCGCTTCTTCCGCTTGGTCACGGGCGACCACCAACTCCTGCGTGCGCAGCTCAACCAGTTCTTCGAGGTGTTCTTGATACGCCTGAACCGCCTCCTCGGCCTTCTTGCGGTCGGTCACGTCATTGAACACCGCCATGATGTAATCGCCGGACGACACGCCGCCGATCTCAACGGTCTTGACGCTCCCATCCTTGCACGTGACGGTGTAGTCTTGCGATTCCACTTCCTTGTTCTGCTCGATCGCGCGCTCCACCTTGGCGATCCAAACGGCGATCACTTCGCGGCGGTAGGCTTCGTCGGGATAGGCCAGTCGGAACCATGCGTCGACGTCTGGAACATCCTCCAACCGGTAGCCGACAACGTCAGTGAGCTTCTTATTTACGTAAACGATCTTGCCAGTGCTGGGACAATAGATGCTTAAGCCGATGGGACATCCACCGACCATTTTCCAGACGCGCTCGTGGAGTTCCTTCACCTCGACAAGCTGGGTCTCGAGGAGTTCGACCATTTTATTTAGGGAGTTCCTCAATTGGCCGAATTCGCCGACCAACGGTTGGGTAAGGGCAACCGCCTCTTGCTTATGACCCGAACTAACCGAAACCGAATACTCCTCGATCAATTTGAGCGGCCGCAACACCCGCCGCCAGATCAACCAATAGATGCTCAATATTAGGATCAGGTCGAGAAGCAGAACGGCCACCACCAGCACCTCACGCGCCTGCGCCAGTTGGGCTTCAAGAAAGCGCGCGGTGAAGTAGACGCTTATGCTGCCGATCGACTGGCCGGCGAGTGTGATGTCGCGGCGCGTCTCGAGCAAATCGGTGTCCGCGAAGCCGCCCGCGGGCGCGTCATCGACTTCCCAGTCGACCCCCCGCGCGAGCGCATAGATCGTGTCCCCCGCCCGGACTTCGAGCCCAAATACAGCGCGGTCCTTCATCTTGCTTTCCATGATCTTGCGGATTTGATCGTTGTCGAAATTCCACACCGCCAGCGCGATACCGGCGGCCAGTTGCTCGCCGGCCAATTCAAGTTCGGATTGGAGAACCTGCCATTGCTGGCGGCTGTACGCCTGGTAGCCGAATGTGCCCACAACAACCAGCAGCACGGTGACCGTACTCACAATGGAGAAGATCAACTGAGTCGCAATGGAGTGCTTAACGCGAGGGAGCATCGGCCGTGCCCGCGCGATAGGTGCCCAGTTCGAACCATAGCCGCTTGTCCTCGAAGGGCGTTTCCGGCACAAGCAGCGGGTTTTCGATCGTGAACAGTTTGCGCTCGTTGAGCCTTAGCGTTGCGATGGCCTCGCGGTGGAATTGGTCGAAGATCCAGTCGAAGGTGCCATCGTCGATCATCAGCCGCATGCCTTCCTCGGCGCGGGCGGCCAGTTGTCGGCCCTCGTCGGTCTTGGAAAACCAGAAATACATTGGCAGGGGGTAGTACAGCAAAATATTGGGCTCGATGTGGACATCAGGCATCGAATCCTTTCTGGCGTTGTATTCGCCCAGCACCTCCGACGCGCCGCGACTCAAGATATCGAAACGTCGGTTTACCAGCATCCGGAACAGCCCGTCATAGCTCGACCCGGTGTTGACCTTGAACCGGTTGAATTTGAGAATTTCGACATCCACCCAACTCGCGCCCAGCCCGTAGGTGAAGGCCCGCAAATCATCTAGGCTATGGACGGCCGCAAATCGCTGCTGATCGTCCTTGTGAATCAAAAATACGCGATAGCCAACTAGGCTCTTGTCTACCGGGATGCGAATCGGAAACAGTTTCTTCTCCAGCTCTGGCGTGGTATCGAGGTACATGACGGTTAGTTTTCCGCCGGCACGCTCCAGCTCACTCACCTGCCTCCGTTCTGTCATTACCTCCGAGGCGACCATGCGAAACGGGCCATGCTTCGGCACGGTCCTCTCCAACGCAGTTTCAAGAATTTTCCAGTGGTAGACGTAGCGGCGATCGAGTTCCGATTCCGGCGCATTGTAAATATAGGTCACGGGCTCGGCGCTCGCCGGAGCGACGAACACCGCAATAACAATAGCGATAAGAAATCGGTAAATGCCTTCCATGCACACTCGCGAAACCAGAGTTGAACAGCGATCGAAGCTATTTAGATTTTGGTGCAAATCGGCAAATTGTCAACGAATCTGCGCATTTTTCGGCGCTTGGATTACCACACTTAACCTCTTCGCGGGCGAATCGAAACAACGCCGTCACGGCGTCACAAAATAATGCCCCCAAGCCATCTCGCTCGCGCTTTGCACCTCGGCGCTGACGGTATAGGCGTAGGCGCGGGTCTGCACGTGGCGTTGGCCGCTGGCATCCGGAACCAGCAACATCGGCCCCGTGTAGAGAACGGAATGTGGCCCATTGGGATAAGGCTCGCCGGGCGCCAAGTCCGCGGCGGGCGCCATGATCACCCAGATTTGCGCGTTCGGAAGATCAGCCGGCGGCGCGATGGTTAGCAAGGTCCCGGTCGCATAGGGCTGGTAGTTCACCAGTGAAAAGGTCGGCACAGCGACCGTGCCGTCGATGACGCTGTACGCGCCGCTCACCACGTTGCTGCGCGGCCGTTCGCCCGGGCTGCACACGGCCTGCGGCGGCGGAAAATCACTGCTGGAGCCTCCTACGCCGCCGCACGCCGAACACTCGAAAACCGGTGCAGGAAGAGTACCTTGC
>JAKEGR010000141.1 GCA_022615465.1 Planctomycetota bacterium
ACAAAGGCATGTCGTGTCAGGAAATTTGTAGCGGTCGTAAACATCTCGCGGTAAGCTCGTGTCTTTGAAGATTAACGGGACGGGGCAATTTCGATGGTCTTAGACCACCGGTTATGCCGAATACGCGGTGGTGCTTCTCCGCAGCCGTGTATCCGGACGCCCATAACCTTCGACACCTTGCCAAAGCTTACTTCAATGCGGTCTTATCCTACCGCAGACCTTCGCCTCTCTGAATCCTCGTTTTTCGCTGCATCTCCGTTTCGATGCTCAAAACAAGACGCATGGAACGAACAAGTTGCCATCCAAGTGTAGCTCCAAGGCGAAAGGCCTTTCTGCAACCCGGTTGGGCGAAATCAACACTGCATGGCCCTTGCCGCCCCATTCCTCGATTTGCCCCCTTCCGAACTCGCCGTTTGGCCCCTAAAATCACACTCATCGAACTAGTTCATGGCAATCGCTATCTCCAATGGCCAAAGCAACTTACAAATCCTCGGGCGTCGACCTTGACGTGTACGAAGAGTCGATGGCCCGACTGCCCAGGCTGCTGCGACGGACCCATTCGCCCCGCGTGTTGCCGGCCGACGGGGGCTTTGCCGGACTATTTCAGCTTGATTTCCCCGGCCGTCTGTTCGCCCGCCATTACAAGGAGCCGGTCCTGGTCTCCGGGACCGACGGAGTTGGCACAAAGCTCAAGGTTGCTCAGCAGGCTGGAACGCACCACTCGGTCGGTATCGATCTCGTGGCAATGTGCGTGAACGATGTGCTCTGCTGCGGGGCGGAGCCGCTGTTTTTTCTCGATTATGTTGCGATGGGCAAGGACGACCCGCAGCTTCTCGAAGCGATCGTTACCGGCATCAGCGATGGCTGCCTCGAAAGCGACATGGCCCTGGTGGGGGGCGAGACCGCCATCATGCCCGACATGTACCAACCGGGCGACTACGATCTGGCCGGATTTTGCGTCGGTGTTGTCGAACGCGAAAAGCTGCTCACTGGTTCCACCATCTCACCTGGCGACACCATCCTTGGCGTCGCATCGAGCGGCCTCCACTCAAACGGCTATAGTCTTGTGAGAAAAATCGTGTTCGAGATGGCCGGCCGGGAAGTGAATGATTTTGTCGACTCGTGCGACGCAACGGTCGGCGAATTGCTGCTCCGGCCGACGACGATTTACGCCCGGGCAGTTCGCAGTGTGCTTGCTCACTACAAAGTGAAAAGTGTCGTCCACGGCATTGCGCATGTCACGGGCGGCGGGTTGCACGATAATCTTGCCCGCATCCTGCCAGCGGGCATCGGCGGCGAAATCGACCGCGGCAGTTGGCCCGTGCCGCCCGTATTCACTTGGCTGCAACAATTGGGCAACGTGGACGCCGACGAAATGTACCGCGTTTTCAACATGGGCGTCGGCCTGGTGCTCGTCGTGAGCACGTACTATGCCGAGAGCATTCAGCAGCAGCTTGCCAATTCGGGCCTCGCCAGTTGGCCTATCGGACGCGCCGTCGAAGGCAATCAAGAAGTCGTGTGGGCGTAGCGGCGAATGTAGCGACTGTCTTGGTTTTCACATGGCAGGCGGGATCATGGTTCTGCGGTGGAGCACTAAAGATGTCGACGATTCTCGATAAGATCGTGGCGACAAAGCGGATCGAAATCGAGCGGGCCAAAGCAGCGCGGCCGGAGGCCGATCTGCGCGCACGGCTGGTCGACGCACCGCCGCTGCGAGATTTTTTCACGCCACTGGCAGCCGGCGGACCCATCAAGTTGATCGCCGAAGTGAAGAAGGCCAGTCCGTCGGCGGGGGTAATCCGCGCTGACTTTGACCCGGTGGTGATTGCCAGGACGTACGAGGCGCATGGGGCGACGTGCGTCAGCGTGCTCACCGATGAAACCTATTTCCAGGGCCGGCTCGCGTTCTTAACACAGATCCGCGCGGCGATCGATCTACCTCTACTCCGCAAAGACTTCATTCTCGATTCCTACCAATTGGTGGAGGCCCGGGTGGCCGGAGCAGATGCGGTCCTGTTGATCGCCGAGTGCTTGGATGATTGCGATCTGCGCGGACTGCTCAACGCGGCCCGCGAACTTGGCCTGACGCCGCTTGTCGAGCTTTATGAGCCGGACAACCTCGAGCGCGTGTTGGATGCCGGGGCGACGCTCATCGGCGTCAATAATCGCAATCTGCACACGTTTGAGGTCGATCTGCTCCACACGATTCGTCTTCGCGTTCGGGTACCGGATGAGTGCGTGCTCGTGGGGGAAAGCGGGATCAAGACACTTGCCGACGTGCGGATGTTGGCGGCCGCCGGGGTGGATGCAATTCTCGTCGGCGAATCACTTACCCGCGAGGCTGATATCGGTGCCGCGGTCGATCGACTGCTCGGGTGACCACGGAACTGACATCAATCGTCGCGTTCGAAACGACCGCGGAACTTGTCGGCCGGGTATTTCCGGGCGTTCTTGATCATCTTCGCTTGGATCGCGCTCGAGAGATCGATGCCCAATTCGTTTGCCAGCGCCAGCGAATAGCCAACGACATCGGCGATTTCTTCGCCGATGGCCGCCAGTTTCTCCGGCTCGTGTGCCAACTGCCGCGAGGCCTCGGTGCTGATCCACTGGAAATGCTCCATCAGCTCGGCTGCTTCGATCGCCAGGGCCATGGAAACGTTCTTCGGCGAATGGAATTGCGACCAATCGCGTTCGGCCACGAAATCGGCAACGAGGCGGCGCAGTGCGTTGACGGTGGTGATTTCGTCCAAGCGGGAATCAAAATCAGCCGACGCAGTCATCAAGCGGCCCAGTCGTTGGGGAGAGGATGCAGGCAGCCGTCGAAGCCAGGGAGCGGCATCTGCCGCGGCGGGTGACACCGCGCATCGTATCGGTGTCGGTAGCCGTCGGCCAGATGGGCCATCACTTCCAGCACCAACAGATCGGCCCGGGTCATGACGTGGCGGGCACTGCGGTTGCCAAGCGAGCCGATCAGTTCCTCGAGCACGTGAACGTGCAGTTGCATGGTCCGTTGGGCGGAGACGCCCGCCTGACTTAGCAGGTTGGCGAGTCGAGTCATCTCGTCCGATAGATTGCCCGCGCCCATGACGACATACGCCCGCAACAGCTCGCGATAATGACTGATCAGTTGTTCGGGTAGATCGCACGGAGTCGATTTTGGATTTCGGAGAACGACTTGCGGATGGAAAGGATCCGCCATTGCCGGTTCCTTGCCATTCTGCGTGTCGGCGTTCTCGTCGTTCACTGCCGAAAGGCGATTGTCGTCGCCGAGGAGTTCCAATTCGGCGATGAGTACACGCTGCTCGGCGAGCAGATGTTCAGCCTCCTGATGTTCGTGAGCCAGACGCTGCTGATCGGCCTGCACGAGACGGCGATGCTCTCGGATGAGTTGCAGGCGTTCGATCGCGCGGGCGAATGTCCACAACAGCGAGCGGGTGGTTGTTTCGGCGACGCAGCAGTAGGCGTCGGCGCCGACTTCGTAGGCGAGCGCCGCGGTCTCGGCAGAGGGGGCGGTGCCGAGGATAATCATGGGTTCTTCATTGCCGCCGGCGCGGAAGCCTTCGATCAGGTCCAGCGCGTCGAGGACGCTTGGCTCATGGCTGATGAGGACGGCGTCGAAGGCCTCGTCGCGCAGTCGCGAGAGGCCGGCCGTGACGCCGATCGCTTCCTCGAGCAGGATTTCCGCGGCGCTATCGGCTGCAAATGCCTCGGCCAGCCAGCCGCCCGTGCGGTGGAGCGTCGTGATATAGAGGACTTTCATCCGGGCTGGCAGGTGGCCCCATATTTTGGGCATATAGCGATTCGATCGCGGGCCGGTGGATGAGCCAGTAGGCAACATGGCGGAACGGCAATCCAGGCGGAAGATGGGGGGCATCCCCTCGCCCGGTCGGAGAGGGAGCAACCATCGTTCTGTGTTTCTGCTCAGCAGGGCGGTGAGAGTGTAGCGAAATAGGACGGAAATGGTCAACGGCATGGCCAATGGCAGAAAGGCCGCGGCAGGTTTAGAATCTGGTTTGAGAGAGACGCCGGGCCGCGAACGCGGCGGATTCGGCGTCGCCGTGGACACTCAACCCCTTGTGCTAGCAACAAACCATGCGAATTGCTTACCTCGATTGTGCCAGTGGAATCAGTGGCGATATGACGCTCGGAGCTCTCGTGGACGCCGGTGCTGATTTGGCCGCGATCCAAGCGGGCATAGATTCGCTTGGCTTGCCGGGCTGCCGCCTGGTATCACGCGAGGTGAAGAAACTTGGCTTTCGAGCGACGCAAATTTCCGTCGAGCATGAGCCGGAACTCACGCATCGGCATCTGCACCACATCACGGCGATGATCGAGGGGAGCGTGCTCGCGCCGCTGCAGCAGAAGCTGGCGAAACGGATTTTTCAGAAGCTGGCCGAGGCCGAAGCAAAAGTGCATGGAACCACGGTCGAGAAAGTACACTTCCATGAAGTGGGCGCGGTCGATTCGATCGCGGACATTGTCGGTTCGGCGATCGGATTTGATTTGTTGGGCATCGAGCGGATCGTATGCTCGCCGGTGCCGACGGGCCGAGGATTCGTCGAGATCGCGCACGGACTGTGTTCGATTCCAGCACCCGCAACGGGGGAGTTGCTACGCGACGTTCCGCTGGCGGCGCGGGATGTCGAGGGCGAGTTGACAACGCCAACCGGGGCAGCGATCGTCGCGGCACTCGCGGTAGAGTTTGGCCCGTTGCCTGCGATGACGGTCGAGCGGATCGGTTATGGGGCAGGGCAAAAGGATTTCGAACACCCGAATCTATTGCGGATCCTCGTGGGAGAAGCGGCCCTTTCCGCGGAGAGCTTGTGGACAGGCCGAACGGATGCACTCGATCTCCACCCGCGGATCGAGTCGATCCTACTGCTGGAGACAAACCTTGACAATATCACCGGGGAATGCCTCGGCCACGCGATCGATTGCCTGTGGGCGGCTGGGGCGCTCGATGTATCCATCACGGCGATCCAAATGAAAAAGGGCCGGCCCGGCGTGCTCCTGAGTGTGCAGTGCGATCCGAGTCATGCCGACGCGCTAGAAGTAATTGTATTTTCAGAGACGACTACACTGGGCGTGCGGCGCGTGCCGGTGATGCGGAAGGTACTCGCGCGGCAGCAACAGGAAGTGCAAACGCCGTGGGGCGACATACGCGGCAAAGTTGCGTATTTGCCGAATGGCGTGGAGCGTTTCTCGCCGGAATACGAGGATTGCCGGCGGATCGCAATGGAGCACGGCGTACGGCTGGCCGAGGTGATCTCCACCACGACGGAAGCATTTTGCATCGCAGCGAAAAGATGCCAGGAGCCGATGTGATTCCGCGAGATCGCTATACGTCGACTCGCGTTGCGCGGAGCGCCGCCTCGATCGCCAAAGTGACGACGCGGACCTTGGACGGACAGGATGTGCTGGTGGATCTGAGCCTCGACGACTATCAGCGACTGCAATTGACGGAAGACCGACAGGTGTTCATTTATCCGAAGAACGCACGGGTGTTCTTTCCGGAGTACGAGATATAGCCCGAGAGGATCGGTACAGGAGTTGCTATGTCGGAGCCAATTCCCCATCAGGCAATAAGGCCGCGCAACGGGGTCGGGATGGTTTTTCGACTAGAGGCCATAGTCGAAAGCGACGGTTTGCAGTCGAAACATCATCCCGGCCCCTTGACGATGCACCTGGACCACCGATGCGTTTACGTAACATCCGCGAGTGATGGATCGATGAACTGCTGATGCCAGAGCTGTGTCGATAGGACGCCGACCAGGCCCATTTCGATAAACAGGCGGCGGAAGCCGTCTCGCATCTGGTGGATTGCCTTGCGCCAGTGTTGCACGGCCTGGGATCAAAGTAGCCCGCGCGGCGGAGCGATTCCGGCGAGAGAAGCTGCTCGGCCCAAGCAGGCGGCGCGGCGCGATGATAGGCATCGAGTGGCGCGTGGAGCAGCTTCTTGTGGCCCGCCGTCACGCTCCGTGGCAGCCAGCGGTTCGTCAACCGGCGTTGCAAATACTTGTCCTCCAGGCCGCGCAGCTTCCACGAGGGATCAAGCGGCGCAAGGAAATCGAATAGCTCGCGGTCGAGAAACGGATAGCGCGTCTCGATGCCGCTGCGGCCTGCCGCGCGGTCGCCCCGGGCCGCCAGATGCAGGCCTGGCAAATGCACGCGCGCTCCCAGGTAGATGGATCGATTCAGCGGGTGCCACCGCGCGAGGCCGGCGTGATCAAGCTGCAAGTCGTCCAGCGGCAGATGATCTCCGAGCGCCTCAATCGTCTCGCGGCTGAAGAAGCGGTGTTTTGTCGTGGCCATCAGCATGTAGGCGAGGAGCCAGGCGTTTCGGCCGCCGACTGCCTGGTGCGATCGATTCACAAACGACCACGGCAGTGTACCCGAGTGAACCAACCGCACATACGCGCGAAAACCGGGCCGGCTGAGCGGCAAGTGCGTGAGCCGATCCAGCCGATCCAGTCGTGCTTGGATGCGAAACCAAGGATACCCGGCCTGCAACTCGTCCGCCCCTTCGCCGGTCAACACGGCGCGATGGCCGCGCTGGTGGACCCTCTCAGCAAGCCGCAGCAGCGCCGCGGCCGAAACATCGATGACTGGGCTTTCGGCTGCCTGCACTAAAGCGGGAAATGTCTCGACCAGATCGCAGCCAGTCAGTTCGACGACTTCCGGACGATTGCCGACATGGCCGGCGACATCGGCGGTTCTGCTGGTTTCATCGAGATGCGGATGCGGGACGCGGAAGGTAAACGAATCGAGCGGCCCGCCGCGCAGTCTGGTCGCCATCGAAACGAGCAGGCTCGAATCCAATCCACCGCTGGAATAGGCCACGGTCGGTGGCTGGCCGCACAGCCGCTGCTCGATCGCCCGCAGCAGGATTGCTTCGTATTCGTTGACAAGCTCGATTTCTTTTCGGGAATTGACTTCGTCACCCTGATCGGGGAAGTTCATTTGCCAGTAGGCGATATCATGGATTTGGGCCGGCTGACGGGTATCTCCGGGTTTCACTTCCAAATAGTGACCTGGTAGCAACGCGGAGACGCCCTCAAAGCAGGTGACAGGTCCAGGCACGCCAAAAAAAGTCCAGACGTGGTGCAGGCCGCGCAGGTCAACGCGCGGCATCACCATCCCGGAGGCCAGCAGCGCCTTGATCTCCGAGGCGAACAGCAGCCAATCGCCTTGCCGCGTCCAGTGGAGCGGGCACACTCCGAAGTGATCGCGGGCGAGCACGAGCTGCCGGGTCCGTTTGTCCCACAGCGCCAGGGCAAACTGGCCACGCAATCGGTCCAGGCAGGCTTTGCCATGTCCTTTCCACAGCCGCACGATCACCTGATCGTCATGGATCGAGACGTCCTCGCGGACGAGATCCAGTTCCGTACGCAGTTCTTCCGAGTTGTATATCTGGCCGTCCAGGGCGCAGACGACCGCGGAGTCGCTGTTTCCGTTTTCGCGCCGTTCGCGGTGCCCCCGCTCCACGATTGTCAGACCAGGACACTCGAAGAACGTCTCCTGCTGGCCGCGGTGGAGCATTGCCCCCGACATCCGGCGGAGCGCGTCGGAGGGTACCGGGCGGGATCCTGCCAGATCGACAATTCCCGCGATTGCACTCATGGCGTCAGCAAAGAAGGCGAAGTGGTGTTGCGGGACACGAGAAACCGTGACCGGTTGCGGAACTTTACTTTTTCTTGGGCTGGTTTTGCTCCCTGGACTGCGGCGTGGCAGCAACCGTTTGGATCACGGTCGTGGCGGCGAGGCTTTCCGCGCCGGGTGAATTCGGCAGGTCACCAGAGAGCACTTCGGCGAGCAGCGATCGCACTTCCTCGGCCGAGGCATAGCTGCGCAAACGCGGTTGATTTTTGAGATATTTGAGCACCCGCTCCACTTGTTGGTCGGTGAGCGTCGTCCCCACTTCCGCTGAGCGGTACGCCACGGCACGGCGCCCGCTGTGCTTGCCGAGGACGAGTTCCACCGGCGGTGCGCCGATCTGCTCGGGCAGGAAAGGCAAATAAACGCTAGGATCCTTCAACACACCGTCTTGATGCACGCCCGCCTCGGTGCGAAACACGTTTTTGCCGATGACCGCTTTGGCCGGAGCCGGTTCGACGCCCGTGAGCCTCGCGACGAGTCGACTCAGTGCGTACAACTCCTCCGTGTGAATGTGGCACCTGACGGGGAATTCGTCCGAATGGAGCGAGATGGCCATAATCACTTCTTCGAGCGGCGTATTGCCCGCCCGCTCGCCGAGACCGTTGATCGTGCCCTGCACGATGTTCACTCCCTGCTTCACGCAAGCCAGCGCGTTGGCCGTGCCCATGCCGAGGTCATTGTGGAAATGAACCGCCAACATCGCATGGCCGATGCTCGGTACGTTGTCCTGGACGCCCTTGATGCAATCGACCGCTTTGCTGGGTGTGAGGTAACCCACGGTATCGGCAAAACCGCACGTGGTGGCACCCGCCTCGATCGCTTCTTGATAGATTTCATGCAGGAAGTCAGGCTCGGTTCGAGAGGCATCCTCCGGGCCAAACGTGACGATTTGAAAATACTGCTTGGCGTACTGAATCGCGTCGACAGTGAGCCGGATAATTTCCGATTTTGTCTTATGGTGCTTTTGCTCGCGGTGTAATTTGCTGATGCCGATGAACAGCGTCACCGCGCGACGGAAGAGCGACAGATCGTCGAGTGCTTCGCGCGCCGCATCGATGTCCGCTTTGAGTGTGCGGCAATGTGCGTTAATCACTGGCCCGCGCACGGTTTTCGCAATCTGCCGGATGGACTCAATCTCCTCGCGTGAAGTGGCCGGAAAGCCGGCGTCGATCGAATGGATTCCAACGCGGGCGAGCGCCTGGGCAATCTCGACTTTCTCGTCCGGATTAAGCCTCACGCCGGGCATCTGCTCGCCGTCGCGCAGGGTCGTGTCCGAGAGGAACAGCAGCCCTTTGCGTTTGTGCCGCCAAATCGACGCCAGCTCAATCTGTCGAAGGACTCGTGCTAACATGCCAGGAAGGGCTTTCTTGGACCGGTAATCGTGAAACGGTTTGTGTGATGAGCCGCCCGCGACTGCTGTCGATTCAGGCCTGACGGTCCATCTGTTGGCTATTATCGTCTTGGTGCCGCAGCGGGGGTGACTGTAACACGGCTGCCGCTATTGCTTCCAGCAAATTGCATGAGTGATGTCAGCTTCCGGGCGAGCTGCGCTGCCGAGTTGCCAATCATCATCGTGAAGTGGTCGCCCGGTACTTCCTGCAATTCCATCGTTTGTCCCACTTCCGCCCTCCAGCCATGATCGGCATCCTTAGGCATTTCTTGGCCAGAAATGTCGGCCAGCCCACCTTTGATGGTTGGCACAAACAGGTACACTTTCGCGTCCAGCGCCGTTGGCCGATAACTTCGGATCACGCGCACATTGGCCTCGCCAACGTGGACCAGCCGGCGGATGAAATCCTCCGGGGCGTCTGCCGGGACTGTTCCCTGCCGGCGGGCCTCGCTTAGGGCGGTTTGGAACCGCTGCTCGGGCGTGAGCGGCAGCAATTGCTCATAGTCCACCCGAACCTTGCTGCCCGTGAAGCAGTTTGCGAAGTTGATCAAATTACAGAAGAAGCGGGCATCATCCTCAACGTCCACTTCGTCGCAGATTGATGGCAACGGCGTGTCGAGCATGGCGACAAGCGAAACGTTTTCGCCCGCCCGCACCAGCCACTCGGCAAGCGCGAATGCGTAGATGCCCCCAGTCGACCAACCAGCGAGGCGGTAAGGCCCCTGTGGCTGAAGTGCGCGGAGCGCAGCCGCGTAGTCGGCTATCATCGCATCCATGGTCTGGTGCGGTGGCAAATCCTGATCGACGCCCCGCGGGCGGAACGCATAGACGGGTTGATCTTCGCCCAAATGCTGTACCAGGTCAGCGTAGCATTGCACGTCGCCTCCGAGCGCGGGCAACAAGAATAAGGGCGGTTTCGAGCCAGTCGCGCGCAGTGCCAGGAGGGGCGTCCAACCATCCCCCGCTTTTCCAGCCGCTGAAGCGGCCTCCCCGCCAACAATCAGTCGAACCGTTTCCTCGGCCAGCGATGCGATG
This sequence comes from Planctomycetota bacterium, assembly GCA_022615465.1. GTDB lineage: Bacteria > Planctomycetota > Planctomycetia > Pirellulales > Lacipirellulaceae > JAKEGR01. The sequence continues at coordinate 10,082 of JAKEGR010000141.1, forward strand.
CTCGGTCCTTCCATCAGCCTGGCCATGGGCAGCGTGAAATCGAGCCTGCCTTCCAGATTGTTTTTCAGTTCCAGCGCCAGTAGCGAGTCTAACCCAAATGTGCTGAGCGGCTGATCGATTTCGAGCTGGCCAGGCTCGATACCCATGATGCGCGCCAGTTCCTGCTGGATGTAATCACTTGCGAGCGATTGGCGCGAGGCCGCATCGGCGTCGAATAGCCGCTGGAGAAAGGCCTGATCGACGCGTCCGCCAGGCGTATCGCCACCTGCTTCTTGCACTTCACTCACAATCTCGGCAAGCAGCGCCGGGTGACGCTCGCCCATCAGCCGCAACAGGTCGCTCCAATGAGCGTCCATCACCGCGACCTGCGCCGCACTGCCACGCATCAACTTGCCGAGTAGTTCGAGGCCCTGCCCGGGCGGGAGCAACCCCATGCCGCGGGATTTTACGGCATCGCTCCGTTTTGCCTCGGCCGCCATGCCGGCCCCACCCCACGGGCCCCAGTTGATGGCCGTGGCCGGCAAGCCCTCCGCGCGGCGGGTGTGGGCCAGGGCGTCAAGCATGGCGTTGCCAGCCGCGTAATTCGCTTGACCAGGCGATCCCAGCACACTGGCCACCGACGAGAAGAGCACGAAGAAATCCAGGGGCGCGTTCCGCGTGGCCATGTGCAGATTCCAGGCCCCTTGCACCTTCGGTGCCATCGCCCGATCAAGCTGATCGAGCGTCATGTCAGTCAGCACGCCATCGGCAAGCACGCCAGCCGCATGCACGACGCCGCGCAG
>JAKEGR010000142.1 GCA_022615465.1 Planctomycetota bacterium
AGCACAATGAATCAGAATGTCAAGCCCGCCCAAGCCATCGCTCGCCTCGCGAACACAACGCTGTGCGTCGTCCGGATGAGCCACATTGCCGACGATCCTTAAGCATTTTCTCCCGGCGCCAACCACGGCCTGCTCCACCTGGGACGCAAACTCGTCGTTGTGCCGGCCATTGATCGCCACGTCGCAACCCTGCCTCGCGAGGTCCAGGGCAATCGCTGCGCCGATCCCTTTCGTGCCGCCGGTGATCAATGCACGCTTGCCAGTGAGAAGCATGGTCAATTCCTGTTGAAATCAGCTTGAAAATCTGTTACGGAGCCTGAATCGGAATTGTCGGACCAACAGGAGGTTTCCCGTGGGGCGTAACGTTTCACTTGCCTATGCAAAACGACCTGAAGATACGATCCAGAAGGTCGTCCGTATAGACCGCACCGACAATTCTTCCCAGCTCGTCGAGCGCGGCGCGAATCTCCACGGCCACGAGTTCCTCGCCTTCGTTATCCTCCACGAGCCTCCTTGACCGGCAGATCGCCTGCTCCGCCATACGGATGCTCTCGCTGCAACGTTGGGCCGTAGTCGCCACAACCTGTCCGGTTTCTGTCGTTGGATCGGCGGTCAACATGGATCGTAAGACACGGCCGAGTTCGGCTAGCCCTGCACCCGTTCGGCTGCTTGTTACGACTGACATTGTTTCCAACGGCAATTGAGCTTGAAGTGGTTCGACCAGGAGATCGGATTTTGTCCAAGCGACAACGTCACCTTGCCCGATCCGTGACCAATCGGGCACCCAACCGCGGAGGGTTGCCCTCTCACTGGCATCGATGCACCAGACCCGGATTGCGGCAAGCTCCCGCCGTTCCTTGCCAACAGCTTGGGCCGTTGCTTCCAGTTGTTCCATCATGTTCCCGTGAGCAGGGATCGCTCCCGCGAGACGTGTTGTTGTAACGACACCCGCTGTGTCGACCAGCTCGCAGCGAAACCCATCGAAATCAACCGCCGCCGAGAGGTAGTCGCGCGTGGTGCCAGGCTGCGGCGAAACAATCGCCTTGTGAAACGCCCATTCCGAGGAACCTTCAACGACGCCGTAGTGGGCGACGATCGTATTGAACAAGCTGCTCTTGCCGGCGTTTGGAGGGCCGGCGAGAACTACCTGACGAACTCCTGCCGCGGCAAGCCGTGAATCCATCTGCTCCGAAAGTTGCCGCAGCAGCTTAACGGCGGCAGCGAGGCGTTTCGTCAATTCATCGCGGGAAATAAATTCAATATCTTCGTCGACGAAATCCAGCCCCGCTTCCAACTCTGCCAATAGCTGAAGTAGTTCATTGCGAAGTCGTTGCAGAGGTCGGGCAAGCCCTCCGGCAAGTTGTGCAAGGGCGGCATTCAGTTCGTCTCCCCCGCGTGCATTGATCACGCCAAGCACCGCTTCCGCTTGCGTCAAGTCGAGCCGGCCGGCAAGAAACGCCCGCAGCGTAAATTCGCCCGGCTCAGCTAGCCGTGCGCCCGCATGACAGACCGCGGCCAGAATTGCCTCCAGGAGCGGCGAGGAACCCAGTATGTGCAGTTCGACCACCGGTTCGCGCGTGTAGCTGCGGTGGGTCGGCCAAACCAACAGATCGCACGGAACGCGTTGCATCGTCCCAGCTACCAGCACGATCTCGAAGTGACCTGAAATGGTGGCCGCAAACTGCAAGTCATCGATGGATTGGCCGTCCTGGGAGGTGAAACCACGGTTCGTGACCCGAATCGCATTGGGGCCGCTCACGCGAACCAATCCCCGAGCACCGAAACCCGCTGCCGAGGCAATTGCCGCGATGGTGTCTCCGAGATGGTAGGACATGGCATGGTAATGTCGATCTCGCGGAAACAATAGCTCCCCGCGACATACTGGACGCTACCGCTTTCGCTTGGCATTCCGCGGCGGCTTCTTGCTGGGGCTGCCATTGTGGCCGGTCTTCTGGCTGGGATCGCCGAGGCCCTGGCTCGTTGGCGGCTGCGTGCCACCCACCGCCGTATCCGCGGCAACTTTCGACTTCGGCAACAGCTTGCGTTCGGCAATGCCCCACAGGCTGGAGGCAATAAAGTAGATACACAGACCGCTTGCCACCTTGTAGAACAACACGCCCATGAAAAGCGTCATGTATTTCATCATCTTCTGTTGCATGGCGGCCTGCTCGTTGGTCGGTTCCGGCATCGCCATCTTCTGCGTAACCAGAAACAGCCCGACCGTGATCAACGGCAAAATGTTCAAATACGGACCGAGTGCGAACATCCCTTGTCCGCCGGTGAACCATGCCGGCATCATTGCTGACCAATCAAAAAACATATCGGGCGCGGCCAAATTCGAACACCAACGGATTCCTTCACCAAACAGTGACGCGTTGCGCAATTCCACGTCGATCATCAGCGAGCGGTACAGGCCCATGAAAATTGGCAGTTGAATGAACAAAGGCAGACAACCGCCGAGCGGATTGATGTTTTGCTTCCGATAAAGCTCCTGCGTGGCCTGCGACCGCTTCTGCATATCGGTCTTGTATTTCTCATTGATGCGATCCATCTCCGGTTTGAGGGCCTGCATCCGCGCCATGTTCTGCGTTTGCTTGTAGCTGATTGGAAACATCGCCCCGCGGACCAGCACCGTCAGCA
>JAKEGR010000143.1 GCA_022615465.1 Planctomycetota bacterium
CGCATCGAACAGCGTGCCGGCCATGGCGGCGGCACGCCGGTGCGGAAGCTGATCGAAGAAGCCGCCGACCGTTGGGCCTTCCTGGTCAAGTCGCTTGGGATGCACGTGACGTTCGACAAGTGATGCCTTGCAGCATCAACACTAGCAAAGCGAGCGGCAGTCGGGAATCACTTCGCCACGACCGTCTGCAGCTCGCGCGGCAGCGGGAACGAGACGTTCTCTTCGCGGATCGAACGCGGCTCGATGGCGGCGTCGAACTTCTCGCGAAGCCAGTCGAGACATTGGTCAACGACTTCTTCAGGAGCGCTGGCGCCGGCAGTGACGAGAACCGTTTCAACCCCGCCAAACCAGGCCGGATCAAGATCGGCCGGACCGTCGACGAGATGAGCCGGAATGCCACGCTCGCGGGCCAGTTCGGTCAATCGCTGGCTGTTTGAGCTGTTTTGGCTGCCGAGAACGATTGCCAGATCGGCCTCGCGGGCGAGAATCGACACGGCTTCCTGCCGGTTCTGAGTCGCGTAGCAGATGTCTTCCTTCGGCGGAGAGACGATTCTGGGAAACCGCTCTCTGAGCCGGGCGATAATCCGATTGGCATCATCGACGCTGAGTGTCGTTTGCGTCAAATACGCCACTTTGCCTTCGTCGATAACTTCAAGCCCCGCCACGTCTTCCGGCGATTCAACCAAAACGATTGCCTCGGGAGCCTCTCCCATCGTGCCGATCACTTCATCATGGCCTTCATGGCCAATCAAGAGAATCGTGTAGCCGGCCTGAGCGTACTTGATCGCTTCCAGGTGAACTTTCGTCACGAGCGGGCAAGTGGCATCGATGGCGCGCAGCTTCCTCTCGCGGGCAATGCGGCGGATTTCGGGCGAGACGCCGTGGGCGGAAAACAGAAGCGTCGCCCCGGGCGGCACGTCGGCCAGGTTGTCGACAAACGTCACGCCCCGCCGGCGGAATCGATCGACCACGTACTTGTTGTGGACGATCTCATGATAGACGTAAATCGGCGGCGACAGCGACTCCAGGGCCAGATCGAGCGACTCGATCGCCATGTTGACACCGGCACAAAACCCACGCGGGCTGGCGAGAAGAACCCTCATGCGACCATGATAGACGGTGCCCGCCAGATTGGACAGGCAAACCGAAAACAGGCCGGATTTTTCCGTGGTTACTTCTTCCGGCGGCGGCGGAGGCGCTTCTTGCGAAGCTCGATCGTCAGCTTGCGCGGCGCGGCCGGGTATCGCGATTCGAGTTCAGCCAGGGCCTGGTCGATCTTGCGACACAGATCGAGGTAAGGCCTCAGGCCGAAGTGAATGGGGGGCAGCGACGGGGAAACGATCGGTGCAGTCATCTGGGGCCTCCTCTCTGTGACCCAGTCCGCAAAGGCGGAAACCAAGTCGTGCCCGTTGTGGTCAGGGCCGACGGCTTGGCGGGCTGTTTCTACTACGCAAGACATTCAGGCTCGGTTCAAGGTTCGCGGCGGGAGGACCAAACACTGGGAACCGCGTGCCCGCACCGGCAGCCACGCCGGCCTGTACCGATTGGGACGGAAATAGCCCCACGATTAAAAATGGGTTGGCTGCCGTTGCAGCAACTTGCCAAATCCAAGCTCGCCGACGAACTTGCCGTCCTGGGCCTGGATGCGGCCGCGGACGGTGACGAGGCTTGGCCGGCCTTCGATTGGCCAGCCCTCGAACGCGCTGTAGTCGACGTTCATCTGCTGCGCCTTCTGGGAAATCTGGCCGCGGTAGTTGGGGTCGTAGACCACCAGGTCGGCGTCGCTGCCCAACGCGATCGTGCCTTTGCGGGGGAACAGGCCAAAAAGCCTGGCCGCCTGCGTGCTGCAGGAGTCGACCAAGGTGTGGAGGTCGATCCGACCTCGCTTGACGCCGTAGGTGTACACGAGGTTCACGCGGTCCTCGATGCTGGGGATGCCGTTGGGAATCTTGCTAAAATCGTCGCGGCCCATGTCTTTTTGGCCCTTGAAGTCAAACGGGGCGTGGTCGGTAGCGATCGTGCTAACCACGCGCGAAGCCAATGCGTTCCAAATTGCGTCTTGATGCCGTCTGGCACGCAGCGGCGGCGACATGACGTATTTCGCACCGTTGAAGTTGGGCTTCTTCTTGCCCTCGTCCCCGGCTGCGGTCGAGTGCGACGCGGCTCGCTGAGGGGGATTGGTGGATAGTCCCTGGGCGTAGGTTTCGTCGAGCACGAGATACGGCACGACGGTTTCGATCCATACGTTGACGCCGCGACGGCGTGCAGCGACGGCGGCCTGAATGGCATCGTCGCTGCTCGTGTGGACGATGTACACATGCGCGCCCGTGAGCTCGGCAAACGTCATGAGATGGTGGACGCCCTCGGTCTCGACGCAAGTCGGCCGCGATGGCTCATGCCATTCAGGACCGGTCTTCCCATCGGCCAACAGCCTCCGCTGTAACTCGGCAACGAGCGTTTCGTTCTCGCAGTGGGCCGTGACAATGACGCCGAGTTCCTTGGCAAGCCGCAGCACGTGGAAAAGCTCCGTGTCGTCGATGCCGAATGCGCCCTTGTAGGCCAGGAAGATTTTGAATGACGCGATGCCGCGGCCGACAATCTCGCGGAGCTGCTTTTCGACGGAGTCGTCGAACCGCGTGACACCCATGTGAAACGAGTAGTCGCAGGCCGAGACTCCGTCGGCCTGCGAGTTCCAGAGGTTGAAGGCTGCCAGCGGCTCGTCCCGGCGGATGGGGCAGCACATTTCGATGAGCGTGGTTGTGCCGCCCACGAGAGCGGCCCGGCTGCCCGAGGCGTAAGTGTCCTTGGAAAAAGTGCCCATGAATGGCAGGTAGATATGCACATGCGGATCGATGAAGCCGGGAAAGACAAACATGCCGCTGGCATCGATCACCTCGCTGCCAGCCGGGGCGGAAAGGCCGCGGCCAATGGCCGAGATTGTTTCGCCTTCGCAATAGATGTCGGCAAAGTACTGATCCGCGGCCGTGGTGATTTGGCCGTTCTTGATGAGCAGGGACATGGCTTGGCCTTGCGATTTGGCAGCAGAATTGTCTTCCTCGGCTTGCCTGGAGAAGAGGGGGAGAGGCACCCGAAGGAACCTCTCCCCAATAGTGCGACATCTACGCGCTGCTAAGGCTGAGGGCCGTCAGAAGTCGGTTGAGGGTTCTCGCTGGGTTCGACTTCCGCAGCGGGTTCTTCTGGAGACGCTGCCGCAGCTTTGTCTTCCTCCACTTTAGCCGCTCGCATCTCCTTCGCCATCGCCTTGATTTCCGTCAGGTCTTGCTGCATTTCACTCCAGCCGTACCACAACGCATAGTCTGGGTTGTTGTGGAACGTGCCTTGAAATGCCCGCATGCGATGTTCCAAGTGCATCCGGAACAGCGTGTTTTCGATTGGCGTGGGCGAGTCGTGAAACGACAGCAAGTCGGGATAAGGGGACGCGTAGTGTTCGGGCTTTTTGAGCGTACCATCTTGATACAGCCCGGCAACGATCACAATGGCTTCGGCCAACAAATGGTCGACCGCCTGGATCATCTGGTCGCCCTTGGCGAGTTCGCCTTTCGCGAAGTTGTCTGAATGACACTTGCTGCAGATATTGAGCATTTTTTGCCGCTCCGCGTCGAATGCTTCTTTGCTGAGCCGGGCCACATCGGCCTTGGCGACAACATCAAGCCGGGCGGTGGGCTTTCCTTCCGGGTCGAGCACGCCCAATGCTTTCAGGATCGTCACGCGATCGGCCCACCACTGCTCATCTTCGCCGGGATAGGGCGC
>JAKEGR010000144.1 GCA_022615465.1 Planctomycetota bacterium
CTTTCCGCAGTTGAAGCAATCGATGCACTCCACCTTGCTCGTGCGTTTTACATCCCCGCCGGGAATGGCGTTCATCTTGCACTCGGTCTGGCATTTATTACAGATCGGGCACTCCTGCCCGACGATCCGTTCGAACATCCGGAATTGGGAAAGAAATCCAAGCCATGCCCCGGCCGGGCAGAGGTTCCGGCACCAGAAGCGACGCGACAGTTTTTCCAGACCGAGGATTCCGCCGATCAGGAGCGCAATCCAGAACAGCCCCTGATGATGCGCCTGGCCCTCGGGCATGAGGATGCTCTTGAACGCATCGTACGCGAACATTGCCGGCCCTTCCAAGAACGGAACCTTCTCGACAGCCAGAAGAGTCTGCTCCGCGAACAAGGTGCCCAGCGGATAGAACACCACGGCCAGCGCACGGTTGAAAATGGACAGCGGGTCCAGATACCCCCAGACGTTCACCGAGAACAGGGCGAGGAGAATGCAGCCGAGGAGGATGCCGAACTTGAGCCAGCGCAGTTTCTCCCATTGCTGCGAGAGCCGGTTCGAAGGGGATTGGACAACCTTGCCGGCAACGTCGATCGCCGTTCCCAGGGGACAGAGCCAGCCGCAGAAGAACCGGCCGAGCAGCGGCGTCAGTGCCAGGATGACCAACGCAGGCCAGAAAAGCGTCGAGAAACGCAGGTGCTGGATGAAGTCAAACAGGGGGATCAGCGGGCTGAAGCGGAGAAAGAGATCCGCCTCGGCACGGCCCGTGTAGGGGTACCGCGCCAGAAGAAACAGGAGGACGAAGAACCCGAGCGCGAGGAGCTGAACGACCTTGCGGATGTTTGCGGTCATGCCAACCGCACCCGCCGCAGGTCCAGCTTGCCAACATCATACTTGTTCAGGCCGCGTTTGACTGCCTCGCCGACGAATCCGGCATCGCCCAAACCAAGCCCGAAGAGTTCCAGGGCGACGTAGTCAGCGGCCACGATGCACGGGCTCATGATCAGCGTGCGGGGCTGCTTCACATGGGCGAGGTTGCCGCCGACCGGGCCGTTGGCGGTAAGGATGCGGTAGGCGTCGATGATCGTGAGCGTTGGCAGGATGGTCCGGTCGATATCCACAAGCCTTTGCGCGAAGTTGTCGTGGATGTCCCCCCGGTTTCCTCCCATCACTCCCATCAGGTTCTTCATCCCGAGCGTCACCTTGGCCAGGGAATGGTGTTTCGCAATCGGGACATTGATGACTTTGTCCGCTTCCAGGTAGTCCTTATAGATGGGCCATTCCTTGACGAGTTCCCCGTCGATCGCCTTGTTCACGAAGCGGCTGTCGCGGACCTGGGAGACGTCGGCACCCGCGTTGGTTGCCTTGTCTTCGATCTGGGAGTTGGCATAGCTTCGCAGCGGGTTGTTGCATGTGCGGTCGAAGACCTTCACGGTTTTCGCGCCGGCGTCGAGACATGCGGCGACCACTGCGGCAACGAGTTCAGGATTCGTGTTTGCTGCATATTCCGGGGCGCGGTCCCATGCCATGTTCGGCTTGACCACCACCACGTCGCCGCGGCTGACGAATTGCGACATTCCGCCCATCTCCTTGAGGGCGGCGGCAAGGAGCTGAGCCGGTTCTCCGTTCTCCACCCAGACGGCTTGGGGCGTCTGCGTCTGCGTCTCCGCAAAAAGCTGGTTCCGCGAGGAGGACAACAGCGAGGCCCCCAGGGCGCCCGCGCCCGTGGCAACGAGAAAATCACGTCGATTCATGGAACGTCTCCTTGGAATGCGTACCCCCCGATGCTCCCTTGAGTATAGAAGATCGCGAGAAATACACCTACCCCCCTCTAGCGTGGACGCCGATCGCAATGAAGAATCCCGCTGTCTTGGAGATGGGCGTGACCCACCTAATCAAACGGGCCATCAAGGCGGCCCCTGGCTACGACCGGCTGCCGGCGATTCCTGGATCGCACTGAGGTGCGAAGTGCGGATCGACGATTCGCGGCCACTTCTGTAGACGCCCAGGCGCGTGCAGGTGATGGCAGGGCGACGCTCTGCGAGGTACAATTAACCGCAGCAAACAAGTCGTCCCGATGTGTCGAGGAAGTCCCATGAGCATCCAAGAACTTGAAGACGCGATTAGCCAACTATCTTACGACGAATTCGCGCGACTTGCACAATGGATCGACGAGTATCGGGCCGAAACGTGGGACCGACAGATCGAGGCGGATATTCGCGCCGGGCGACTCGACGAAGCGGGCCGCCGCGCCGACGCCGATTTTGACGCCGGGCAATGCACGCCGCTATGAAGCACTTCGCGACCCACGATTTCTGGGCCCGTTACCGGCAACTACCGGCCGAGATTCAAGAGCTTGCGGATAGGAACTTCGTACTTCTCCAACAAAATCCGCAACATCCGTCGCTTCGATTGAAGAAGATCGGCGTTTATTGGTCCGCTCGGGTGGGGCTTCACTACCGCGTCCTCGCCAAAGAACGGACGGAAGGGCTTGTGTGGTTCTGGATTGGACACCACAACGTGTACGACCAACTGCTCAGAGGGTAGCGATCGGATACGACGTGGTGGACAACCATGTGCATGACTTTCACGCGACCATGTTGGAGCGGATCGGACGACTTGCGACGCCACTCGCGGTGCATGCATCCGGTTAAGATTACTTCTCTTGACTGCAAGGCATGGGCCAACAGATCACTGCTGGGCAATCCAGAAGTGGCACCCGCGCTGTTCGAGAACCGCACTGCCCCCGGGGACGATTGATTTGGACCTGTAGCTTGCATTGCTATCAGGTGCGGCTCGGTCTAGGCCGGTGGGCGCGATCGGCCTAGAATCCGCGGCATGCCGGCGAAACCCTTCAGCACGCATCCATTGCCCGGAGAACCGGGAAACGCCTCTCGGCTTCGATCCGCCGGTGGTGTACGTCGACGATTATTGCTCGGCCTCGTGTTGTTGACGGCCGGGGTCGCGGTGCTGCCGACGCTGGTGGCCAAGACGCCGCTGCGGAATTCCGTGTTGTCGGCGGTGATGCCGTCGGACGTGATTCGCGCGAGCGTCGGCGATGCTTCGCTGGGCTGGCTCAGCCCGCCGTCGCTGTCGGCCGTGGAAGTGCGCGACGCCGCCGGGGCGACGCTGCTCACCATCGAGTCGGTCCACCTGGACCGCCCTCTGTGGTCGCTCGTGACGAACACCCGCGATCTGGGATCGATCGAGATCGTCCGGCCGAAGTTGCACGTCGAGATCCGTCCGAATGGCAGTAACGTGGAAGACGTGGTGGGCGAACTGCTCGCCGACTTGAACCGCGATCGAGCGGAGACCCCTGCCGGTGTTGCGACCGCGGAGCCAACCACCGTCGCGGTGCGACTGGTGGACGGAACCGTTCTCGCACACGACGCCACGACCGGCCGATCCTGGGGCCTGCAAGGCATCCAATTGCAATTTGATTCCGGCGGGGCTGGCGCTGGCGGCAATCAGTTTGCCGCTTCGGGTCAGTTCGTCGCGATGGGCCAAACCGCCGGCCAGTTGGCGGTGTCGCTGGCTGCCGACGCTGGCGGCCGGAATCAGCTTTCCTGGCAAGCCGATTCCGTGACGCTGGGATTCGTCGAGCCTTGGCTGCGTCGCTATGTGGTCGGCGCGGAAATGAGTGGCGCGCTCGTCAGTCGAGGGACGGCAACGTGGACGGGCGCATCGCCGCAGCTTGCCAGCGACTTCGCGTCGACCGGCACACTCCACATCACCCAGCTTGATACGACTGCCGCCGCCCTGGCCGGCGACCGATTGAGGCTGCAATCCGTGGAACTGCCTTGGCAACTGCGGTTGCAGCCCGGAGGACTGGTTCTGGACGATCTGCGTCTGCGGAGCGACTTGGGTCAGCTTGCGGTGCGGGGCGTGGTGGATCGGAAATCGTTGGTCGAGTCCGCCGGCTCGAACGCAGCCGCGCTCGATGCGGCAGCGGGGCACGACTTCGAGCTGCGCGGCGCGCTCGATCTGGCCAGGCTGGCGGGCATGCTGCCCCATGCGCTGCGGATCCGCGAGGACACGCAAATCACTTCCGGAACCGTCGAAATCTCCGTCCGGCATCAGCCTGCCGCGGGCGGCCAGCTCATCTCCGGTAATCTACGTAGTGCGGATCTCGTGGCGACCAGCGGCGGCCGGCCGCTGCGCTGGGATGAGCCGATGAACGCCAGCTTCGCCGTACAACGCGAAAACGGCGTCATGCGGCTCAACACGTTCCGTTGCGAATCTGAATTTCTGAAAATGGAGGCGAGCGGGACAACCCGGCAACTGGCGGCGACGGCCAGCTTCGATCTCAATCGGCTAGTCAATCAAGTGGGTCAGTTTGTCGATTTGAGCGGCACGGAACTGGCGGGCGCCGGCTCCGCCCGGCTGAATTGGAATTTGACTGGCGAGGATCAGTTTTCGGTCGTCGCGAGTGGAGAACTGGCTCAACTTCGCGTCGCGCTGGCTGGCGGCAAGGTGTGGGCCGAGCCGCAGTTGGCGTTGCAAGCCGAAGCAGCGGGAGCGATCGATCCGGTCACGCGGCGACCGGCGCGCATCGATACCGGCAAGGTCGGACTTCGCGGCCAGGGGGACGAGCTTGATGCCCAATTGACCGCACCGGTCGCGATGGTGCTCGGAACGCCAACCTGGCCCGTCGCAATTCGCGGCTCCGGGAGTATGGCCCGTTGGCTTACCCGCGCGCGACCCTGGGTCACGGTCGATCCCTGGCAGATTGACGGCGAACTCGAACTTGTCACGAGCATTCGGATCGGCAACCGCGAGGCTGATGCGCAAGATGCCAAGTTGACCTTCACCAATTTGCGGGCAACCGCGCCTGGATGGAATATCAGCGAACCCCGCGGTGAGATCGCGGGCGATGCTCATTGGAACGGCAACACGGACGAAATGGCGGCCAATAACGCGCGGTTGGTTACGAGTACGGTCTCGCTCGCCGTGAAGGACTTCCGCTATCGGTCGGCACCACCTGGCGCCGGCGTGCAGGCCGCCGGCCAGATGCATGGCATGGCGGCGTATCGGGCCGATCTGGCGCGGCTGGCAACGTGGCGGACCATGCCGGGACAAACTCCGGCGTATCAACCGCGGGGATCGCTTTTGGGCAACGTGCGATTCGAACAACGATTGGACGGAATTCGTGGCGAGATAACGGCCACGGGCCAGAATCTGGTGCTCGCCCAGTGGTCGTCAGCAAACCAGGGTGTTCCCGGACAAAGCGGCTATCAAACGATCTGGCAGGAGCCGCAAGCCACCGCGCGGGGTGCGGCGACCTTCCAATCGGCCGCGGATCGGCTGGTGTTGGATGAGTTCCGTATTCAATCGAACACGTTGCAGGCGACCGCGGGAGGACAGGTGGAACGACTGTCGACGACAGCCGAGGTGAATCTCAGCGGCACCGTCGACTATGACCTGGCACAGATCACGCCGCTCTTGCGCCCCTACGTTGGCAACGGCATTCAGTTCACTGGCCGCGAGCAGGCGCGGGTCGCGATCGCCGGGCAACTTGCCGGAGGCGGCCCTCACCAGGCACAGCTCACGAGCATCGCGACCAACGATCTGTATCCCATGGCCAACCCCTCTCTGACAGGGAGGGAAATGCAGCACTGGTCACGGCGTCTCAAGGCGCGGCTGGAAGCACCGTGGTCGGGCGCGAACGTCTATGGCTTATCGATTGGTCCGGGGCGGATCGCGGCCGTGCTCGGCGAGGGCGCGATACGTGTCGATCCGATTTCACTCACCCTCGGCGAAGGCCAGTTGACCGCCGCGCCGTCCGTGCGGCTTGATCCACTGCCAGCCGAAATGACCATGCCGCCCGGGCCGGTGCTGACCAATGTGCGAATTACGCCCGAGGTGAGCGAAGCGATGCTGAAATACGTCGCGCCGGTACTGGCCGGGACAACACAAAGCGAGGGACAGTTCTCGCTGCAGATCGACGGGGTTCGCATGCCGCTTGGCGAGGCATTGCGGACTGACGCAACAGGGAAACTGACGGTTCATTCGGTCCGGGTGGTGCCGGGGCCGTTGGCAGACCAGTGGATCGGCCTGGCGCGGCAGATCGAAGCCCTGGCCAAGCGGCGCGATCCGGCGGCGCTAACTCAGCGGCCGCCCGTAACGCTGCTGGCGATCCGCGATCAGCAGGTGAATTTCCGCGTGGCCGACGGCCGTGTGTATCATGACCAGATGGAGTTTCTTGCGGGCGACGTGGTGCTCCGCTCACAAGGCTCGGTGGGTCTCGATGAAAGCCTCGCGCTGGTTCTGCAGGTGCCAATCCAGGACCGCTGGGTTGAGAAAGAAAAACTGCTGGTTGGCCTCAAAGGCCAATCGCTCTCGATCCCGATCAGCGGCACACTGAGCCGGCCGCAAATGGACCAGCAAGCCCTGGCGAATCTTTCGCAACAGCTCCTGCAAAGCGCGGCGCAACAGGCGATCGGCGGTGAGTTGAACAAGGCGTTGGAGAATCTGTTCAAGTCGCGTTGAGGCGGCAGGTCAGTGGCCACCGAAGCGACCAGTACCTCGTTGCAACATACCAGACATCCACGGAAGGCCCTCGAATGAAATCTCGCGTCTCTCTTTACCTATTTACCGTGTTTGTGCTCATGCTGTCTGCGGTTCCGCGCGGCGAAGGCCAATTGTTTGGCCAGGCGGCAAGCCCGGAGCAAATCGTCGTCGCGGCGACGAATGTGCTCACGCAATCGGTGGCGGAGTCGAGCGGCATTCCACAAAAAATGCTGGCTGAAGCCCGGGGGATCGTCATTGCGCCGAACATGGTGCGCGGGGCATTCATCCTGGGGATGCAGCATGGGCGTGGTGTGCTGCTCACCCGCGACGCGCAAGGCGCGTGGCAGCCGCCGCGGAGCGTTCAGATCACCGGTGGCAGCCTGGGCTACCAGATCGGTGTCCAGTCGACCGATCTGATTCTGGTATTCCGCACGCCGCAGAGCGTGGCCAACTTGCTAAAAGGCACGATCAAGATCGGCCTCGACGCGTCGGCCGCGGCAGGCCCCGTCGGCCGACAGACTTCGGCGGCAACGGACCTGGCATTGCAGGCGGAGATTTTGTCGTACTCACGCGCCCGCGGCGCGTTTGTCGGGGTCTCGATCGATGGCTCGTCGATTTCGCTCGATCAAGCGGCCGACGCCCTTTATTACCAGCCGCCAGGTACGGTGCCGCCATCGGCGACGCAACTCATTCAGACCGTGATGACCTATTCCAGCAGCAACTCGACTACCGTCCCGCCGCCGGGGCTGGTCCCGACGCCCGATCCCATCACCGCGCCGACGACTGAATTCGAGGCGGCGCGACAGCAGCTTGATGCCGTGTCGCGTCAGTTAGCCAACGGTCTCGATGCGGATTGGCACCGTTTCCTGGCCCTGCCCCCTGAGGTCTACCTCCTCAACGGTGTGCCGAACCCGGAACTTATCCAACAGGCAATGGTTCGTTATGAGGAACTGTCTCGGCAGCCAGAATTCGCGGCGATCACCGCGCGGGCGGAATTCCAAGAAACCCTCAAGAGTCTGAGGAAGCTTGATGAACTGCAGCGGGCAGCGAATCAGCCGCCACCATTGCCGTCGCCGCCGAAGTGAGTTGCGACCCGCCAGGTGAAGACCATGGGGGACTTCCGGGCAAGCTCGCTGTGGCATTCCCGCCGATTTGAGCGGCTGCCGGCGGCGCGGTATACTTGCTTTAGACTGCGGAGGCTACCGCGATGGCAATCGCGATTCCCAACCAAGAGGCTGCTCAACTGGAACCGATGCACACGCTCTATCGTGAGGGAGGGGCCGACCGCATGACGGCACCGCATGTTGTGTATCGCGAAGGCGGCTGTCCGCACGCAAATTGCGATCAAAGTTTGCAGGCCATCGATTTTCGATTGGAAGCGTTTGGCCGCGCGATTCATGATCCGCTGGTGCGAGCGTGGTGGGACGACGTCGGTTTTGCGGGGCGCTGTCCGTCTTGCGGCGATTGGATTCACTTCACGATTCGCGGCAAGCGAGCCGTCCATGAATCCGAAGCTCGCTCGCTGCCGCAGTTGCCAAGCAATTGGGCAGACGAAGCGGTAATTCTTTGATTGGTCTACGCAGCCTGCGGGGGGACTGACATGCGCCGGATCATCGCTGTTCTGTTGATCGGCACCGCCACGCTGGGATTTTTCGTGGCAAGCCGGCAAGCAGCGGGGCAAGTGGATTCGCGGGTTTCTGCACCGAAGCCGGTCGATCATGCGCGTGCGCGGCGAGCGGGAATTCGGGAGCTTGTCGGGCAGCATCTCGTCCTGGTCACCGATCTGCCGTCCGATGCGGAAGTGGATCGTCTGCCGGAAGTGTTCGATCAAGCGGTACCGCAATGGGCCAAATACTTTGGCCTGGATCAAAACCGCACGCACGACTGGCAGGCCCAGGCGTATCTCATCAAGGACCGCGAGCGATTCGACGCGATGGGGCTGATGCCGGCTGGGCACGACGCGTTTGTGCATGGCATCTCGCTAGGTTCGGAACTCTGGCTCTACGACCAGCCGACGCCATACTATCGGCGTCATTTGCTGCTTCACGAGGGAACCCACGTGTTCATGGCCACACTGCTCGGCGGATGTGGGCCGGGGTGGTACATGGAAGGCATGGCGGAGTTGCTGGCAACGCACCGACTCGACGAACAGACCGGCCGGCTAACGCTGCGTACGATGCCGCGCACTCGCCAGGAAGTGCCGATGCTGGGCCGGATCAAGTTGATCGCCGATGCGCGCGAAGCAGAGCGCGCTCTGGGACTGCCGGCGGTGTTGGAGATCGATAATCGCCGGCAGCTCGGCAACGAGTCGTATGCCTGGAGTTGGGCCGCCGCCAGGTTTTTGGATTCGCATCCGCGGTACCGCGAGCGGTTTCGCAGGTTGCCGGAGCATGTGCTGGATCCGAATTTCAACCAGATCGTGCGCCGCACCTACGCGGCCGATTGGAAAGAACTGTTGGCGGAATGGCAGGCTTACTCGTCGACGCTGGAGCATGGCTACGACTTTGAGCGGATGGCGATCGATTTCGAGCGTGGCACGCCAATCGAGCAGAATGCCGGGCGGCAACGAGTGACCATTGCGGCGGATCGCGGCTGGCAGTCGTCGCGAGTGTGGCTCGATGCAGGACGGTCGTATCGCGTGACCGCCTCGGGACGCTATCAGATTGCGGCGGAGGAATCGGACGGCGTCCAACGGCCCTGGCCGTCTGAGCCGGGCGGTGTGACGATCGAGTATCATGAAGGGCTGCCGCTGGGGATGCTGTTGGGGGCGATCGAGCGGGGAGCGGAGGGCAAGAAGACGGGGACGGCGACAGCAGGCGGTTTTGCCAGTCCGTTCGCGATTGGTTTGGATCGCACTGTCACTCCGGAAGAGAGCGGCACGCTCTACTTGCGTGTGAACGACTCCGGGGGACGGCTGGACGACAACCGCGGCGACCTGACGGTGGTGATTGAAGAGGAGTCGAGTCACACGGCTGGCAACGCGGATCCGTC
>JAKEGR010000145.1 GCA_022615465.1 Planctomycetota bacterium
AGAACGTGCGTCCGGTCTGCCGAGGCGGCAGCTATTTCGACGTTCCCGGCAATGCCCGCTGCGCCGTGCGACTCGGACTTCGAAGTCCCAGCTACTCTGACTCCCGCGATGGTTTCCGCATCTGCCTGGGACCACCGCGTGGCGAGAAGCGATGATTTGAGATATGATCAACACGATTCGCTCAGAAGATTACGAAACCGGTGGCGTCCCGATTCCGGTTTCCAGCGACGAGCGGCGGTGGGAAACAGATTCGCAAACAGATCAACTCCTGGAGGGCCTTATGAAATCATCGACAGCCATGTTCCTCTTCGCAGTGTCTCTTTCGTTCGCGCCCGCGACGGCGGTCGCGGAATTGAAGGCGGGTGCGGCGGTGGTGGATGTGACGCCGGCGCAGTTTCCGGTGTTCGTGAACGGCGGCATGCTGAGCAGCAGCGCGAGCAAAGCCACGTCGCCGTTGTACGCCCGGGCGATCGTGCTCGATGACGGGCGGGAACGGCTGGCGATCGTGGTCGCTGACAGTTGCATGATGCCGCGGGCGCTGCTGGATGAGGCCAAACAATTGGCGTCCCAACGCACAACAATCCGGCCGGATCGCATTCTCATCTCGGCCACGCATACGCACACCGCGCCGTCGTCGATGGGGGCCTTGGGGACCGACGCCGATCCGACGTATGTGCCGTTTCTCCGCTTGAAACTCGCGGAAGCCGTGGCCACCGCGGAAGCGAATCTCGAGCCGGCGCGTGTCGGCTGGGCGGTGAAGAACGCCGCCGAGTTCACGGCGTTGCGGCGCTGGATCCTCCGCCCGGATCGGATCGAGACCGACCCCTTCGGCAACCCGACGATCCGAGCCAACATGCACGCGGGGGCCAATTGGGACAACGTCACCGGCGAATCGGGTCCGGAGGATCCCGATCTGTCGCTCATTTCGTTTCAATCGCTGGAGGGCCGGCCCATCGCCGTGCTGGCCAACTTCTCGATGCACTACTTCTCCGGCGTCGAGCCGTTGAACTTCGATTACTTCGGCCTGTTCTGCGAAGGGCTCCAGACGCGGATCGGCGGCGGTGGCGGCAATCCCAATGGCCATGGAAAGCCGGCGGGTGCGGACCACCGTCCGTTCGTCGCCCTCATGTCGCATGGGTGCAGCGGCGATATTTGGAGGCACGATTATACCAAGCCGGCGCCCGCCCCGGACCAGCAGGTGACGATCGAGAACTACACGCGCGGGCTGCTCGACATCGCTGCGTCGGCCTACGACACGATCGCGTACAGGGCCGACGCCGATCTGGCGATGGCCGAGTCGCGGATCGAGCTAAAGTACCGTGTTCCCGACAAGCAGCGATTGCAGTGGGCCCAGCAGGTCGTCGCCGCGATGGGGGACCGTCCGCCCAAGACCACCGAGGAGGTCTACGCCCGCGAGCAGATCATCCTGCACGCGCTGCAATCGACCGAGGTCGTCGTGCAGGCGCTCCGCATCGGCGACATCGCCATCGCCACGACGTCGAACGAAACGTACGCCCTGACCGGCTTGAAACTGAAGTTGCAAAGCCCCTTGCCGCGGACGATGGTGATCGAACTGGCCAACGGCGGCGACGGCTACATCCCGCCGCCCGAGCAGCATTTTCTCGGCGGCTACAACACCTGGCCGGCCCGCTCCGCCGGCTTGGAGGTGAACGCGGAACCCAAGATCACGGAGACGGCGCTCGATCTTCTGGAGAAGGTCGCCGGCCAGCCGCGCCGCAAGTTCCAGCAAAGCCGCGGACCCGCCGCGACCGCGATTCTGGACGCCAAACCGGCCGCCTATTGGCGCCTGGACGAATTCGCCGGCCAGCGGGCCAGCGACTCGTCCAGCCACAACCGCCCTGCGTTCTATGAGCCGGGCGTAGTCTTTTTCCTCGCAGGGCCTCGCTCCGACGCGTTCTGCCAAGCGGGCGAGACGAACCGAGCGGCCCATTTCGCTGGCGGCCGCCTCGAGTCACGCCTCGCCGACTTGGGCGATCACTATTCCATTTCCCTCTGGTTCTGGAACGGCATGCCCAACGACGGGCGCGAGACCGCCGGCTGGCTGTTCTCGCGCGGTCGCAATCACGGCCTCGGTCCCCACGGCGACCACGTCGGCCTCGGCGGCACCGCCAGCAAGCCCGGCAAGCTGATCTTCCTGCACGGCGACGACGGCGCCAAGCCAGTCGCCGGCCACACCGTGATCGAACGCTGGACGTGGAACCACCTCCTCTTCGTCCGCGACGGCGAGCAGGTACGGCTGTACCTGAACGGGAATCCAAAACCCGAACTTGACCTCAAATCGCCGGCCGGTTTCCCAGCGTCGTTCGACCAGTTCTTCTTCGGCGGCCGGAGCGATCACGTCGCCAACTGGGAAGGCCGCCTGGACGAGATTGCCGTCTTCGATCGAGCAATCTCGGCGAACGATTTGGGAGAGCTGGTTGCTCCCTGAATCACCCGATGGCAGCCATGGCGGCCGATCGTCGAGCGGTCGTTGACGGCGTTTCTCGGCTGCGGCGATCTGCACGAGGGCGTCGCGCGGGTGCGTTGCCCCGATTGCCGACACGAGATGTTCGTGGCGTTTTCGTGCAGGCAGCGTTGCACCTGCCCATCGTGCCACCAGAAGCGTACGCTGCTTGTCTCGCGGCACGTGGCCGTCTTCAAACAGCCCGGCAGCTCCCTCCAGAAGCTGCTTCTTCCAGGCAGTGATCTGGCTGGCATGAATTCCAAACTCCGCCGCCAATTGGGCCGTC